>JAUWZR010000049.1 GCA_030615235.1 Promethearchaeota archaeon | reverse complement strand
TGAAGTTTATAAGGAATTATATAGGGAATTTGGTGATAAGGTAAGTATTAGTGGTGTTGGTATTGCAGCTGAAATAATGGGAGCCGCTTCTGGAATCTGTTTTAACGATCCTGAAGGATTACCAAGCAGATACGCAGGACGAGGTGGACTTGGTGCAGTCATGGCCTCAAAAGGGTTAAAATTCATTGTAGTAGATGAAACTGGAGCGTCAGGAGTAGAGATCTTAAACGAAGAAGCTTTTAATATGGGCGTCAAAAAATTAACGAAAGCTTTAACCAGCCACGACGTAACAAAACCGGGTGGAGCGCTTAATTCATTTGGCACAGCCGTATTAGTCAACATTATAAACGAAGCGGGGGGGTTGCCACAGCGTAATTTTTCATCTGGTCAAGATGATAGATCTGAAAAAGTATCTGGAGAGGTAAAGGCTGAGGAAATAAATAAGCGAGGAGGTGTTCGGCCTCATGTCTGTAGTCCAGGATGTGTTATCCAATGTTCTGAAGTGTGGACAAAATCAGGTGGAAAAGATCCTGTTGGCGTTTTAGAGTACGAAAGCGTATGGGCTTTAGGTCCAAATTGCAGTATTTACGATTTAGATGTCATTGGAGAATTAAATAGAGCTTGTAACGATTTAGGTTTAGACACAATTGAAGCGGGAGATTTACTTGGGGTAGCAATGGAGGGTGGTTTAATTGAATTTGGAAACGGAAAAGGTGCTTTAAAGATGTTAGATGAAATTAAGAATAAAACTCCAACTGGGAGAATTTTAGCTAACGGTACAGCTTTTACGGCACAAGCATTTGGTGTGACCAGAGTCCCCGTTGTAAAGGGTCAAGGCTTACCTGCATATGATCCCCGAGCAATAAAAGGAATCGGCGTAACTTATGCAACAACTCCTCAAGGTGCAGATCACACAGCAGGATATGCCATCGCTACTGAAATCATGGGAGTCGGTGGAACAGCAGATCCTAAAGATACCAAAAAATCCGAATTATCGCGCAATTTACAACTCGCTACTGCTGCCATTGACGCATCGGGATATTGCCTTTTCATTGCTTTTGCTATATTAGATATTCCTGAAGGATTAGAGGGCGTTGTTGATACACTTAATGGTGTATTAGGGACAAGCCTTACTGTCGATGATGTTGCAGGTTATGGACAACAAATTATAGATACGGAAAAAGAATTTAATAAGGCAGCGGGTTTTACAGAAAAAGACGATAGATTACCAGAGTTTTTCTTAAAGGAGCAATTACCCCCACACAATGAAGTATTTAACGTACCAGATGAGGAATTAGACAAAGTTTGGGGCGCTTAGTTGTTTGAGCATGGTCATATTAGTAAAAATTTTTGGAGATTTACGGAAAAAAATTGAAGGATTTAATATTTCAGGATCTTTACCATTAAATTTGCAAATTGACAGCGATGGAA
The DNA here is from genome assembly GCA_030615235.1 of Promethearchaeota archaeon. Lineage (GTDB taxonomy): Archaea > Asgardarchaeota > Lokiarchaeia > Sigyniarchaeales > SOKP01 > SOKP01. Next base: position 11,258 of record JAUWZR010000049.1, on the reverse strand, counting down.
TTAATACTATTGCCGATATATTAAATAAGTATGCAATTAAAAAAGAGGAAACTAGTCACCTATTTGTTAATGGAACATATTCGGGATTTAATAAAAAATTAAAAGATGGCGATAGAGTTGGTTTATTTCCTAAGAATATGTCCCTATTATACAAATGGTACTTTACAAGAAATGAAGATGAATGAAAAAAGCGACATTACTGTAAATGTAAAATTTTTTGCTAATTTACGAAATATTGCTCCACCAAAGAAAGTTGTCACATTGCCAATAGGAAGTACGGTAAGTACAATATTAGATTTATTTACTATTTCAAAAGAAACTAAATTGATAATTCTAATTAATGGATCCCCACACCAAAAAAGATATACACCAATTAAGGACGGTGATATCGTAGCAATTTTCCCCCCATTGGCGGGGGGATAATGTAAATTTAAAAATTTAATATTTTTTTTTCTTTATTTAGACTATTTTTTTAACTTCAACCAATCATCTTTACAAAGATATTAAATCGATGATATCTCCTTGGATAAATGTAAAATTATGATTATTAATCAGAATTAATCAGTATGTAGTTAATGTTTATTTTTTTCTAACCATTCTTTTTTTGTTAAGCCCCATTTATGTATATCGTGGTATTTTCCGTCGACATATATCGCCTCTTTCGTTACCGCTTCTTTATTTAATCCCAGCTTCTCAGCTGCACGGAGAGATCTTTTATTTGGTGTAAATACACCAGCTTTTACTTTGTGCAAGTTTAATTCTGTAAACGCGTATTTAAGCACTAATTGAGCTGCCTCACCAACTATACCCTTCCCCCAATATTCTGGTTCACCAATCTGTGCGAATATATTAGCATGACGACTTACCCAATCAATGCGGTTCAATCCGATGTCTCCAATTGGACGCTTATCGCGTTTGTGATAAATAATAAAACCTACATAATCTCTAGTATGTCTATGCCCATCTGGAACAGTTTCAAACCTTTTTTTCACATCATCCAGACTCCTTGGCCACATGTTTCTTGAATATTGTCGGACTTTTGGATCATTTCTCCATTTACATATGAGTTCTGCCCATTTTGAGTTTTGGGCAACTAAATCAATGGTTTCTCCTTCGATAAATGGGAAGACTTCAATCTCTTCTTTAGCAATTTCTTTTCCTTCTGGCATTATTTACCACTTAAGATCAAATAATCTCTTTCGATGTGATTAATATTTCTCATTTGAAGACTTAAACTTACAGAAAAAAGTCTTATGATTCGTTTTGATTTGATTTAATCCAATCTCTCTTGAAAAGTGCAAATTTATGTTCATCAACATATCGCCCATCAACATACTCCACTTTTTTTATTATCCCTTCTTTTTGAAATCCTAGTTTCTCTGCTGCACGAAGCGATCTTGTATTTGGTGAATGTACCGATGCATAAATTTTGTGAAAGTTCATTTCCGTAAAACCGTATTTAATTAATAACTTATTTGCTTCAATAGCGATACTCTTACCCCAATATTCTGGTTCTCCGATTACAACAAATATATTAGCATTCTTATTAACCCAATTTATACGGCTAAATCCAACTGAACCTATTGGACGCTTGTCGCCCTTATGGTAAATTGTAAAAACAATAAATTCTCTCGTATGTCTGTCTGGAGAGGGTTCGAACCATTTTTTTACATCTTCAATAGTATGGGGCCACATATTTCGTGCGTAACGACGAACATTTGGATCATTTTGCCACTTGCAATATAAATCTGCCCATTTAGAATTGAATGCGACTAAATCAATGGTTTCTCCTTCGATAAATGGGAAGACTTCAATCTCTTTTTTACCATTTTCTTTTTCCTCTGACATTATTTAACACTTTAAATCAATTGATATCTTCGATGTGATTAATATTTCTTATCTTGAAGACTTAAACTTATAGAAAAAAATTTTTATGATTCGGTTTGATTTGATTTAATCCAATCTCTCTTGAAAAGTGCAAATTTATGAATATCATGATACACTCCGTCAACATACATCTCTTCTTTTAATATTGCTTCTTTTTCAAAACCCAATTTCTCTGCTGCTCGAAGTGATCTTTTATTCGGCGTAAATACTCCTGCATATATTTTATGGAAATTTAATTCAGTAAATCCATATTTAATCAATAATTTATTTGCTTCAATAGCTATACCCTTTCCCCAATATTCTGGCTCTCCAATCGTTGCGAATATATTAGCATTTCTGCTAACCCAATTTATATGTCCAAATCCAACTGAACCTATTGGGCGCTTGTCGCGTTTATGGTAAATTGTAAAAACAACAAATTCTTTCGTATGTCTGTCTGGAGAAGGTTCGAACCATTTTTTTATATCTTCAATAGTAACGGGCCACATGTTTCGAGCGTAACGACGAACTTTTGGATCATTTTGCCACTTGCATACTAATGGTACCCATTTAGAATTGCCCGCAACTAAATCAATAGTTTCTCCCTCAATGAAAGGAAAAACCTCTATCTCGTCTTCCTTATTTTCTTTACCTTCAGTCATTTTTGATTACCTAAAATTTATAAAGTTTTGTTCAATCTGAATAAGAGATATTAACGAAAAATGGAATTAAAATTTTTCTATTTATCAATAGGAGGCTTTAAATTGAGTTGATCTTCAAATTAGAACTATACTTCGATTTCTTGCTCAAAAAGATTACTATCTAGTAAAAAATACATAAAAAACTAAAGATATTCACTTTTTACTCTACTAAGCGCTGTAAGTATTAAAATCATAATCCCTATTATTATAAACATAAAAAAAAGGTTCCATTCTACAATAAGTCCAACCAATGGATACAAAATCGCCATTGATATGCTTCCAAACATGTTAATCGTGCTAAGAACAGTAGCCCTATTTTCAGATTCAATTTGCTTATTAATTCCATTTATATAAAGTAGTCCTCGAGTGTATCCAAAGCTAACAATAAGAAAGAGCATAATTATACCTAGAATGGGAATTACAGCAAATCCCAGTAAAATAAACGCAAAACCACTGATGATATTAACAGTTATCAATATAATCTTCTTCTTGTTAACTTTTTTCAAGAATCTAGGAATTAATTCGTTGAATGTAGCATTAAATACATTCATTACTGCTAGGATAAAACCAAACAATATTATTGGGATGTTGACAGCAGTTAGATACGGCTGGTAAGTCCAAAATAAGAGGTATATAAAAATGTTTATGAATAATCTATCGAAACAAAGGATTCTTAAAATTTTGTTTTGCTTTAGTTCTTTAAAACCTTGTTTTAAGATTTTAAAATAATTCTCCTTTACTTTTCTTTCAAAAACGGGTTCCTTGAAAGTTAAAGATGTTATAAACGTTCCAATATAGATTAAGCCTAAACAAGTCATAGTAAATTGTAATGAAATAAACTCTGCAATTATTGAACCTAATGGCGCAGATATAATGTTCGCCACCAAAAACATTGTATTACTTCTACCCAATACCTTTGGTAATTTATCTTCCTGATCAGTAGTTTTTAGCGTACTGTAAAGGAAAGCTTCGTCAGTTCCCGAAAATAATGCCATTCCGAGAGCCCAAAATGTTTCGGCTAAAAAGAATAAGGCAATATTAGGTATAATGCTATAAGTGAATGCTGCCAATATTATGCAGGCGGCAGATAGCGATAATGCGGTTTTTCTTCCTATGTAATCAGCAATAGCTCCTGATGGGATTTCAAAGATGAATATCATTACCATAAAATAACTCTGTAAGATCATCATTTCGAAAAAAGTAAGACCCCCCCACACGGTCATGTAAGGGAAATAGACACCCCTAACAGTATGAATGCCAAATATGAAAACGAAAATGTAAAATTTCGTGATATTTGCTTTAATTTTTGCAATATTTCCTTCTTTGCTCATGCGACTTCACGTATTTAAATAAAACCAGAGTGCTTTTTTTATTAATTTATTGAAAAAAACTATCTTAATTCAATATTTAAAATTAGGAGAAAAAATAATAGGGTATTATAAATTTCAGGTTTTTACCTATTCTCTAAATTAATTTCATTTAAGCATATGTAAAGTAGATTGAATTATTGAGAATAAAAAGTAAGAAAAAAAAATAAAAAAAAAAAATTAAAGATAATTACATCAATTTCATTGCCAAGTTCATATCGTTTTGAGTTAATTTCTTGCGGCCGGCGTGTCGAGTCATCTCGAGAGCTTTATTTGTAACTCCTCTAGCAACTTTTTCAAGATAGTCGATTAATGCGTCGACTGCTTCTCGAGCAACCATTTCAGCGCCGTTGTCTTTCATTAACTTTCTGATAGGAGACCAGGCAAATACTTTTTTAGCCATTGTTTCATTCCTCCACTTTTAATTTAATAATATTTTTTATAAAGTTCCTATATTTTACTTTGAACTTTATTATATTATATATCTCCATTCAGATATTTAAAAGTTGCTAAATTTTTTCGATAGGATATGTTTCGGTTAATAAGATCGCCCAATCGACAAAATTGCGATGTGAGAGAAGAAAGGCGATAAACACACTGCTGAGCTTTTAGATCAGAGATTTTTTTTAATTTGGAAATGTGTACTAGGATTAATTTAGTATGATATAATATTATACCAACTTTTTAAATTGTTATTGCTGGTATTATATTTCTTCTGATAAGAAAGAATTACTGATAGAATAAAGTATTATACATAGGAAAACATATTTTATTTCTTTATAGTTAAGCTTTTCCGCATTATCATAGAATTTTCTGTTTCATTAACTACAAAAAATCCTTCAGAAGAGTATAATGAAAAAGGTCCATGATAGCTATGAGCATCAGATAATTTACCCTTCCTAGGATACGATTCCAGCCATTTGAATCCATTTTCTCTTAAATTAATTATTGCTTTCTGCAATAAAGTCCGCGCGATGCCTTTTTTCCTGTAAATAGGTGAAATTACAAAACACACGAGTGATGCAATTTTATCTTTCGTATCTTCTTCAGATTCGTCCTCGTAGGGAATGTTTGAATAAATTTCTTTGCTATTAACATTACACCACCCAACAGTTTGATTGTGTACGTAAGCCAGAAATCCTTTCATCTTTTCCTCAAGGATTAATTTTTCTGATGCGCTTCTGTTTTGTTCCTTCGTGGTTTCTCCCCATTCTTTTATATTTCCAGGGAAATGATAAAATTGGCAGTAGCATCCAGACCAATCGGGATTATCTGTAAAGGCCACATTGTCAAAAAAATTAAGGAAGTCTTTAATTAACTTAGGACTCAAAGGCCTAACAATTATTTCCATTTTTCTCATTCTTTTCTAATTTTATTATAAATAGTATTTTAATTTCTTACTAAAAAAAGAGATAATTAATCAACATTTAATTAATTCATTACTTTAGCTTTCTTGTGTTAACAATAAGCTCTAACATGAGTATAAGGTGATCGTATATTTTTTCTCTATAATCTGTGCTAATTTTGAGGAAGATAACTGATATGATCTTCTCTTCTAAATCTTTGTCGATAACAAACTCTTCCATCAATTGAGACCAGTTTTTATCGTCGGAGACTCGAAGTCCTACAAGAACAGCTCGTTTTTTCCTCAATTTTCTGATAATTTCCGTAAGAGTCTCTTTCCATTTTGGATCAATGTGTTCCTTTTCTCGGGCATCGAAGATGATAAAAACACCATCCGAATTAGAGAGATTAAACTCGCTGCAAGTAAAACTACTTAATATCAACCCGTTTTTGTAAGGATATAATTTCTCGTTGTGGTTATCTTTTAACTTTGAGTATTCGCCCAACTTTTCGATATTCACGATCGTCTGGAACCCTGGATTCCAATTCAAATTTTCGGAAATAAATGTCAATTCTAATATAATTAACTCTTTCAAAGTCGAATTAATCGCTTCGATTAAGCTTTCTTGGATCTTTTCTTTTTCCATTTTTTTACTTTTAATAATATAATGATAAGCAATTAATTCAAAGGCGTCTTTGACATTATTTCCTGTTAGGGCGCTCGTCTCTATATAGCTCAACGCGGTTTCTGATAAAGATTTTGCTAAGGCTTCTCCTTCACTAGTAGAAATAACTCTCTGTTCAGCTAAATCATCTTTATTTCCTACAATAACTATAGGGATATTTTTTTCATCAATGAGTTCATTGAGTTCTTTATACCATTCTTTAACTTTTTCAAAAGAGTCTCTGTTAGTGATGTCGAAAACAATAAATCCAGCTTCTGCACCTTGATAATATATCCTACGAAAGCGTTTAAAATATTGCTGCGCGCCCAAATCCCAGAATTGAGCGGAAATTTCGTTTCCTTGAAAGTCAAAATTATGAGCATAGATGTTAAGACCTATTGTAGCTCGATAATCATGTGAAAACTTTCGTTCTACAAACTGGCGAATCAAAGAAGTTTTTCCTACCTCATGGTTTCCCACGATAACGAATTTAAAGGAATAATTGCCGCTTTCATCTAATTCAGATTGAATTATTGATTCTTTTAGTCTTTCGTGCCTTTCTACTTCAGAATCAAAATCGGGGATCGTTAATTGAAGTGTATCATCCTCACCAGAATTAAGTATTTGAGCAGTTTTCTCGGCTAAAAAATAAGTATAGGGTGCAACTTTTTCAACTGATGCCATGCTATTAAAAATCAAGCTTAAAATTCTTTCTTCGTCAATTGTAATAAACATTAAGCGATGTTCATCCGTATCGAACGAAGCAGTCCCAAATTTCTTGAAACTAAACTCATTTCTTATCCTTTCTAAGACGGGATTTATCAGAGTAGTTAATACTGATACGATTTCTATATTACTTTCAGTATCCTTCCTTTTTTCTCCAGCAATAACTAACCCTTCGATATCTGAAACGATTATTGCTTCTACATCGGAAAATCTTTCCAGAAAATTGTTTAGAATCTCATTAAATAGTCGTTTTCTATTAACTAACAAGCGGATATACCTTCAATTTTGAATTAGATCAAGAAGAAAATATTCTTATCATAATTATAAGATAACTTGTTATTAAAAGTAGTTATTTGAAATTATTAACTTTTTATGTTAGCTTTTGCTAATAATTAAGGTAAAATCTCATAAGTTTGTAATTGTACTAAACATTACTTCAAGTTGATCGTATATTTCCAGTCTATACTCGAAACCAATCTTAAAAAACAAAAGAGATACCATTTTCTTCTCTAAGTATTGATTAACATTAAATTCCTCCATTATGTTTGTCCATTCGGTAATCCTTAACCCCCATCTTATTTAAATAATTATATTCATTTCTTTAATACGATGAAGAAAAAAAAAAGTATTGTGATTAAAGATCCAAAATTACAGCGGATTAGGAACAATCTAAGGGAAATATTAATTAAGATGTTTCAAAACAAGGATATTAAGTTGACTTCTGAGATTGATGCTATATCAAGAGATTCGGAAGGGCAGCTAAGAATGCATCTAACTCCCTCAGAGAGCGCGGAATTCAAGAGACTTAAGGATATAAGATCGCAGATCTCCGAGATAGTAGACAAATCAATCTGCTATTGCACCGGTTGTAAGCAGATTAACAAAGACATGGCTTATAATGCTAAGCTAAAGAGATGGTATTGCCTCGAATGTTCTGAAGAATTTCGCGATCATTATTACCAGCAAAAGATTCGGAAACAAAAAGGTGAATTTTTAGGGGATTACCACGAATTCTTTTTTAAGACTTTTACATGAAGATATCTTAGATTTCATTTCCATAGAAGCTTAATGCATGAAAATAAATTTTGAAGCAACTTCGTACGGTGAATTTTACGAATTAATGATAGTACTAAACATCACGTTAAGTTGATCGTATATTTCCAGTCTATACTCGAATCCAATCTTAAAGAACAGAAGAGAGACCATTTTTTCTTCCAAATATTCATTGACATTAAATTCCTCCATTACATTAGACCAATCGGTTTCATCTGACACTCTCACGCCAATTAGCGCAACTTTAAATTCTATTAAATTGCTTATAATGTTCACAACTACATCTTTCCATATTTGCTCGATGTGCTTTTTTTTTCTGGCGTCAAATATGACAAATACGCCATCAGAATCTTTAACATCTATGTTATCGAATAAGAAATTCTTAATAATTAGCCCGTTGGAATACTCGTACAATCTTTTTTCTTTATCATCTATAGATTTATCACAATCGTATAAGCTATTAACCTCATTTAAGATTTGCAACCCCGGGCTCCAAAAGGGGTTTTCGGTTATAAATGTGATTACTAATTTCTCATTCTTGTTTAAAATCGAATTAATTTGATCCATTAAGCTCTTTTTTAACTTTTGCTCCTCTCTCTCTTTGCTCTTCATTATATAATGGTAAGCTATTAAGCTAAACGAATCTTTAATATTTTCGCCCGTTAATGCGCTGGTTTCAATATAGGAAAAATTGCTATCAGTAGTTTCTCGTGTAAGCTCTTCAACTAGCGCCAATCCTTCTTTATATTGAACTTGTCTCTGGTCAAACAAATCAATCTTATTACCTACAAGTACGATTGGTATATTTTTTTTAACAATAAAATCCTCCAGTTCTTTGTACCATACTTTCACATTTTCGAAGGAATCTCTTTTACAAACATCGAACACTATGAAGGCAGCTTGCGCTCCAATATAGTATGTCTTTCTAAAACGTCTAAAATATTCTTGTCCACCAAGGTCCCAGAGAGAAAAGTAGACTTCATTTTCATAGAAGTTTAATGAATGAGAGAGGACATTTAAGCCGAGAGTAGATCTATAATCAAGAGAAAATTTATTTTCTACAAATCTCCTTACAATCGAAGATTTTCCAACAGCTTTGTCGCCCACGATTATAAATTTAAATTTATAAATTCCTCCTGAATCTAAACGCAATTGATAGATTTGTTCTTTTATCCTATCAGGTTCCTTTAAGCTTTCAGATTCAGTGTCAAAATTGGGTATTGTGACCTGAATAATATCGTTTTCTCCAGCATAAATAATTTGAGCAGTCTTTTCTGCTAAAAAATACGCATATGGGCTAATCCTATCAATGGAGGATAGTGTATCTAATACGACACTGAGAGTTATATCCTCGTCAATAGATATAAACAACAGTCGATTTTTTTCGGTATCAAAACTAGCTGATCCAAATTTTTTGAAGGCAAATTCTTCTCTAATTCTTTCTAAAATAGGATTAATTAAAGCTGTTAAAACTGATACCAATTCCATATCAATGCTTGCTCTTTTTTGCCCAGCAATTATAAATCCTTCACGATCGGATACAATAAGAGCATCTACATCTTCATACATTAATAAAAATTTTGTTAGGAGCTCATTAAACAATTGTTTTTTGTTTGCAGACATAATCGATTCCAGGGTAATACGAATATATTAGAGTGAAATATTAAAAACAACATATACTTAAAAGTGATAATTTTATAATTTATTAAATAGTTTTCTGATTGACATGGTTACTTATTGTATAATTTGTCATTTGAGTATAAAAGGCATAGATTCTTCTTATGTCTGTCCTAATGGGCATCCAGCTCACACTGATTGTTTGAAGGAGTGGTTACTTCATTCTTCTAATTGTCCGTTATGTAGAGAACCGTATTCAAATGGATTGCTTGACAAGTTCAAAGATTTTATAAAACTTAGAGAGGATGAGAAGTTGGCAACACTAGATAACGAACTTAAAATAGAAGAGTTAAGAAAAATGGAAGAAGTTACCTCGAAAATGATTTTTCTAAAATTTATCGAATCTATAGATATTCTAATTAGCGAACAAGAGTATGACTACGCTTTATCGCGGTTAGAATTGCACGAAGATGCGAACCTTTCAAATAGTATAGAACAAGATATTCTATTCTTGAAAGGTAAGATAAATTATTTGCGAGGACGCTACGATCTTGCCATTAATCAACTATTTAAATTAGTTAAAGAGAAATATAATTATCCTGACGGATTTTCATATCTTGGAAAGGCATACGAAGCTCTAGGTTTGGACGATAAAGCCAAATGGGCTTATGAAAGAGTTAATTAGGATTTGAGTTTTACTAATATTATAATATGAAAACTTTTTGTTTAACAATAGCAGGTTCAGATCCTGCCTCCGGTGCTGGAATTCAAGCAGATATTAGGACATTTGATAGGTGCGGAGTTCATCCTTTCTCAGCAATTACAGCTATTACTTATCAAAACGCCACTGATTTTATAGGATACAAATCTCTATCTGACGATCTAGGTAACCAGTTGGACTCAATTTTAGGAAGTTACCCCGTTAAATACGTCAAAATAGGAATGATTCCCGATGTTAAAGCTTTAGATATCATAGTTGAAAGTGTGAAAAAATACGAATTATTCGCCTTATTAGATCCTGTTTCGATTTCTAGCGCAGGTGCTAGGATTTCGAGCGAAGGACTTGAATGGGAAATAGAAAGAGATTTGTTTCCTCACCTCAAAATACTTACTCCAAATGTCAATGAAGCTAGTTTTTACGCTAACACAGAATTACTTAATAGACATGAAAGTGACATCGAGGAACTAAAAAATGCAGCTAAAATTCTTGTAAAAAAACTACATATAAAAGGTAAGCATCCTAAAGAAGAAAAAGCAGTAGTTATTAAGAGCGCTGGAACAACTAAAGATAGTTTATTTGATCTAGTTTGCATCGGAAGGAGTGGTGAAACAACAGAAAATTTTGATTTCAGAATCTATACAAAACCAAAACTCTCTCTTAAAGGAAATATTCACGGTACTGGTTGCGTTTTTTCTTCTGCAATAACAGGATTTCTTGCCAAAGGATTTCCCATTAGCATAGCGATCGAAAAAGCAGAAGCTTTCTTTGATTCTCGATTTCAAAAATTTATCGAATTACCTAATGAAGGAAAGATACTAGACTTAACCCTTTCCGAGCCAAAAATTGAGGTAATAAACCAAATTAAAGAAGTTTACAATTATATTTCGAAATCGAAGAAATTCAGCGTTTTAATTCCAGAAGTTAGAATGAACATATCTGGATCACTACAATCAGCATTAACTAAAGAGGATATTGCTGGAATAGAAGGTAGAATAACTATAATCAATGGATATCCTCACGCGTCTGGAGAAATCAAATTCGGAGTTTCAGATCATACTGCTCGTTTAATACTTTCTGCTAAAAAATTTGATAAATCGATTAATTTTGTCACGAATCTGAAGTATAATCAAGATTGGATAAAAGCAATTCAAGATAGCACTGATTTAGATTTGCAAGAAATAATTAGAGAAAATCAACC
>JAUWZR010000307.1 GCA_030615235.1 Promethearchaeota archaeon | reverse complement strand
TACTTTCTAATCTGGGTTGAATAAATAGCTGCATCTTCGTTCCATCCTTTTTCTAACGCTTTATCCTTTGCGTCAGTATAAATTTTTAGGATTTCGGGATATTTTGAATCGAGATTCAAATTTCCAGTTTTTGCAGCTTTTTTAAATGCTACTTCGTACTCTCGCGCTATTTTATCTGCAAATTTTACAGATTCATTAAGAGCTTCTTTAAGTTGTTCAATTTCAATCTCTTTTCTCCTCTTTTTTTCAAGAATTTTTAGTTTTTCTGAATCAATTTCGGAAATTGTAGTCTCTTTTTTAACAATTAAACTCTCGTCGAATAGTTTTTGTTTTTGAATCTTTTGATCTTCTATGTGCCGTAGTTTTCGATCTTTCTCTAAAAGAATCTGATAGTGCTGTATCTGATCCATGTACAATTTTACTTGATCTTTCCATCCTCTTTCCATTGCTTTATCTCTAACTTCCTCGTAAATTTCTATTACGCGAGGATAAGCACATTCTTCAAATTTGCTTCCTTTGTTAATGGCTTTTTTTAGATTTAATTCGTATTCTCTCGCTAACTTTTCTGCGTTATCTATCATATCAGCAAGAATGTTTTGAAAAATTTCATCTTCCTGATTTCTCTTAATTTGTTTCTGTAATTTCTCTACTTGAGCTTTTTGGGCTAAATTTTCTTCGATGGTCGCGCGTTCAATTAATAGAGCTTCTTGTTTCTTTTTTTCTTTAAGCTCTTGTTGTTGTCTTGCTTTATTTTGTTGCAGTTCCAATTTATATCTCTCTTTTTCTCTTTCTACTTGCTCCTTCATATTTTCGATTTTGTTAACTTCATTTAACCAATTTATTTCCTTAAATAGCGAAATACTTTTTTCAAATAAGCCTATTGCTTCATCAAATTGGCGTATCTTTCTCAATTCTGTGGCTTTTCCAATAAGTTCATATGCTTGGTTAGATAATTCATTTTCTTTCCTTTTAGCATCTTCATATGCTTTTATTCTTTTTGCTTTTAACTCTAATTCAGATATGGAATTTCCAGTAGCTTGAATGCCTATATTATCCTCTTCAATAGGCGAAGATTTTAGTTTTCTTAAATAATCTGCTTTCCTATTGTAGCAATCTTCAATTAGTCCATTTACTTTTTCTATTTCGGACCCTTTATTTAATTTCTTAAGTATACTAATAGCATCATCATAAGCATCAAGGGCTTGATCAAAGTTTCTGCTGTTAACATAACTTATCGCTTCAACTATAAGCGCATCTGCTTGATTATACAAAGTTTCCTCATCTTGCTCTGCGATTATCTCTCCTTTATTGTCTTCAAATTCGTCTTTAGTCTCTAATTCGCGTTTTTTAAAGTTTTCTTCTCTTAATAAGTAAATCTCTGAAATTTTCCCTTTTAGTGCCTTGACTTCTAATTCCCTATTAATTTGATTATATAACCCAATAGCTTGACGCAAAATTTCAATACTATCGTCATAGAATTGTGATTCTAATAATGATAACGCATGTTTAACTAATTCTAACGCTTCTGAAGCTACTTCCTTCTCAATATCCTCCATGCCTGAGAAGAAGGCTTCTTTTGTCGGATCTGGATCGTTTTCATTAAAATCTTGTTGATTTTCCCTTTCCCCATCACGATTAACCATTTTTCATCAACCTTAAGAAAATCCTTTTTTTTCTAATTCGAAAAATAAATTTTTAAAATTTAATATAATATTTAGCGATAAATTTTTATATCATTTATGAACAAAAACAACTCTCTAAAGCCATACATGGATTGATAAGAGCTTTTCAAAGTTCAATCTTACCGAGAGTTTTGTTTAAATAATCGTCGCACACTTTTTCTCCCTCTGCTGTTAAAGTCCAGCCATTTGAATCTTTTTTAACCAAACGAAGATCTTCTGAACTTCTCAAAATCTCGTGAACTTGTTCTTCACTTTTACGTATGTTGAAATCAATTCTTAAACTAAAAATAATTTCATCCAAAGGAACTGCAGTTCCAAGTTCGTCTTCCATTACTCCCAGAGCTGCGATTATTTGTTGTTGTTCTCCTATAGCACCCTCCATTTTATTTGATACTTCATCAAGTAGCCAAGGAAATTTTTCTAACATCTCCTTAATTCTCTTTTCTTTACCACTTGCGAAAATTTT
>JAUWZR010000293.1 GCA_030615235.1 Promethearchaeota archaeon | reverse complement strand
AGGTCCACACTCCACATCTCCCTTGGGTTATCCCCAAGGGATTCGGTTTGATCTGTTCCGCTTTCGCTCGCCGTTACTAACGGAATCACGATTGTTTTCTTTTCCTCCTGGTACTAAAATGTTTTACTTCCCAGGGTTCCCCTTCCCTAACGGGAATCTTGCGATTTATTGGATCGCAAGCGGATGTCCGATTGAAGAATCTCGGGGTCAACGTCTACATGCGACTAACCCGAGCTTATCGCAGCTTGTCACGCTCTTCATCGGTGCCCAAGCCAAGATATCCACCAAATAGCGTTGGCGTATTGGCGTCTACTTGAGGAAAGATTCAGATTGCTTGTGAAAAGGCTTATGTATTCGGAAACGATACATATTTGGAAACTAAAAATTGACATTTGAAATTAAAAATTGAGACGAAAATATTGTATATTTTCATACTTATGGGGAGTTGTGTTCCTTTGAGCACGACTCGTTGTTATTGAGAAGTATTTTTTAAGTTTTTTTGCTCGTGCTTGGTCCGGAATCCTGAAACAACCGAGGAATTGGTCATTTTAGGCATTTATTTCCCGTAGTATCATGCATTTTGACCGTAGTCTCTTCTGATACACTTCCATAAGGCCGGTATCCGCTATTGGCGGTATGTCATCAGGGTTCGATGAGATATTTATCACATCCAATAACTTATCGATGGTAATAGGGTTAATTACAGATCACAAATTGAAAAAACATCGACGAAATATTAGAGTAATCTCTCAATTAAAAATTTTATGGTCGGAATTCAAAAACTTTAAAAGGGAGGTGTGGGCTTTCCTATAAATATTACACTTGATTAATACGACGAGGTTGTTAAATTTTAATTATGGTGGATATATGGGAGAGGTTGTATTAAGGAGTAATTATAGGGAAAAATAAAAAATTAAGAAACGAGATAAGACGAGCATAATATATGCCAATGAATACTATGATACTTAGTTCGAATATGAGTATAATTTCAAATTTTTGACAACGAATTTTTAACGATTAATTTTTAACACTTAATTACTAGATTTAAAAGTTTTAATTATGGGAAAGAGAGTATTAATAGGGACGTCTGGATGGGGTTATGATGAGTGGTTAGGTCCTTTTTATCCAAAGGGGTTAAAGAAGGAGGAATATCTTTCGTATTATTCGGAGGTATTTTACACTAACGAGATAAACACCACCTTTTATAATATTCCTTCGAGATGGGTAGTTAAGAGCTGGGTAGATAGGACTCCTTCAAATTTTTTATTTACAGCGAAAGTGCATAAAAATATAACTCACGAGTATAAATTGGATGTTGATTTGTGTTCGGCTGATTTGAATTACTATTTAGCAGCGATGCAGCCCTTGATTGACTCGAAAAAGTTGTTGGGTTTTTTGTTACAGCTTCCTCCTTCATTTAATAAGACTGATCATTTCGGAGCGCTTAAAGAATTCATTCGTTACTGGCTAGGTGATCTAAAACAAGATGAGTATCATTTGATATTGGAATTCCGGCATTTATCTTGGATGGATGAGGAGGTGTTTGAGTATCTGAAAAAGAGGAAGCTTACATATTGTGCTGTGATCGAACCTTTACTGCCTCCTAGAATGGATGTTACTGATCCAAGATTTGCATATATTAGATTTCATGGTTACGGTAAAAATCCTTGGTTCAATTATTACTTTAGAGATGAGGAAATAAGGAAATGGGCGATCTCTATTAGAGAGGTGATAAATCAAGCCGATACTGTCGGAATTTATTTTAACAATCACTTTTCGGGTTATGCTGCGAAAAATTCTTTGATGATGACGCGCGAACTGGGTTTAGAACCAAGAAATGACCCTGAGCGAGTTAGCATATTAGACATAAAGAAAAAATCTGGTACGCTTTCTCCGGGTCAAACGGGGTTAGACAAGTTTTTAAACTAATATGTGTGAGTATCATTTGAGAACTGAAGTAGGATTTTTATTGTTAAGAAGAGTTAGTTAAACGTTGAGTCGAAAAGTAGTGAAAATTGGATTTATTGGAGCAGGGTCTATAGGTAGTCTGTTCGGAGGATGTCTTGCATCTGTTCACTCTGATGAAAATCCTTTAGAGATTATTTTTTTTGGAAGGAGAAATCACGTTCTTGCGATAAACAAGGAAGGTTTACGCTTGACTGCTGGCGATAAAGATTTGTTTTTGAACAACATTAAGGCTTACGAAAGCGCGAAAGATTTTACGGGATCATCGGAAATAGGTGATGCATACAAATTTGATTTCCTTTTTCTAACGACAAAGGCATACGATACAGAAAGAGCAATGATTCAGTTTAAGAGTTTAATTGAATCAAGTAACTGGGTTATAATCCTACAAAATGGTATAGGTAACGAGGCGTTAGTAAAAGAATATTGCAATGAAGATAAGATTC
>JAUWZR010000135.1 GCA_030615235.1 Promethearchaeota archaeon | reverse complement strand
ATCAATATATTCATAAGAAGTTTGAACAAGATTATCATCCTTCTTTGGGAGTTAATATTGTTATAAAAGAGATGATTGTTGAGGAAAAAAATGCTTTTGTTAAAATGATACTCTGGGATATAGCAGGCCAAGAGAAATATGATTTATCGCGAAAAGCGTTTTATCAAGGTTGCGTTGGAGCCTTATTTGTGTATGATGTAACTCGACCAGTTACCTTTAAGGATGTAAAATCCAAATGGCTAAAAGATTTAAAAGAGTTTGGAAATAAGAATGCTGCTTATCTCTTGATTGGCAATAAAAATGATTTAGCAGAGGAAAAGATAGTCTCAACCCAAGAAGGTGAAAAATTAGCAAATAAAATGAAAGCCAGCGAATTTATCGAGACGAGTGCTAAACATGGGGATAATGTTGAAAAAGCATTTAAAACTCTTATTCTTAGCGTAATCTCCAATAGAGCAAAAAAGAAGGTTACTTTTTAAAATTTTGTTATTTTTCCCATGCTTTCATGATTAAGTGAGTATTAGAAGCAATAATTCCATCTATCAAATCTATTTTTTCAGAAAAAATATCGAATAATTCTTCGGATGTTTCTACTTCAATTTCAGCCAATACATCGTAATCTCCAGTCAAAGACATGACTTTCTTAATTTCTGGTATGGTTTTCAGTTCTTCTATTACTTTCTTTATTACATTAGTACCTAATTTACACATTATAATCGCTCTCAATAATATACTCTCACCTCTTTTTCATTAAATACCATATTTTTCAATCTTCTCAACAAATTGCACCTTTATTGCTAAAATTTCATCAATTAGCTTTAATTTCCTATTAATTAAATAATGGAAATCTTTAAACGAATTAACCTTAACATGGAGCATAAGATCATACTCACCAATTAGAGAATCAATTTCCCTTACTCCATAAAATTTTAATATTTTAATTGGCATAAGTTTTAAGCTGCCTTTCTCAATTTTTAACAAAATCTTTGCATGGACAATGTTCTTCACTTCATGTGCATAGCGGAGGACAATAGTTATAACTAAAAACACAATAACTATAATCAAATATCCATAAGGGAAAAATTCATTTACAATTAATACCGAAAATATTAAAGTATTCATAGGATCAATTAAACCCAATATACTACTCCATTGACTATATGTTAAATTCGTAGTCTTCCAATTTACTCTTGCTAAGAAGATCAATAAGTAGGGAAGAATGGTTGCAAAAATAATCAAATAGAGTATTTCCCAACGTCCTAATATCACGAAGATAAATTGTAGTTCATTAAAGAACGCAATAACTTCTTGAGTAATGCCTGTCTCAAAAGGCAATAATGCTATTAAAATTGATGCAGGTATGAGCAATATTACACCCGAAATAAATGAGATGGCCATCTTAATAAGAGCACGAGGAATTTTATAATATTTATTGATGTTAATATTTATCAATTCTTTCTTTGAAAAAGAATCTCTATCTATACTAATATAGAGAAAGGAGCCAGTTATTGAATATAACACTAGATAAATGAATCCAAGTAATTCAATCGGATCATTTTTTATCTCTGCGCCTTGGAGTGAAACGAATGTGATGATGAGAATAGTAAATAAAAGCATTATTATAAATAAAATTCGAAAGATATCGAATTTCTCGTAATTAACTCCTTTTTCATAGAAGCTAATAAAAATTATTGTCATTAACATCCCAATCATAACGAAGGGGATCGAAGTTTTCTTAAGAGCGAGAAAGAAAAATAAAATATGGAGAATAATTCCAAAGAATCCAATAAGAAAGTAATAATTATACTGCCGAATTCTGTAAAACCTTTTGTTCTTATGCCTTAAATTTAAAATTAACTCCTTTAGGCTAATTTTATTCTCCTTGTTCAGGTAATTGTTTATAAACACCAGCAAAATTGCTAGAACAAATAAAACTATCCCAGAAATGAAAAAACGAAGAAAAATTATAGTCAGAATTGAAATTTCAGAAAATAGCCCCAATATAACTATAGGTATAAAACTCCATAGAAGGTTTGCGATAACCAGATTAGATAAATATTTACTGGGAAGCTTCATTCAATATTCAAAAATACTACTTAATTAATTAAGAAATTAAAGTTTCGCTCTCTCTTAATTCTATGTAAGATACGTTAATCTTTCTTCTAATTTGTTGTATTACTTATACCCACACATTTCCCAATTATATCTATCAGTAACATAAAAAATATTTATTCAAAAAATAATATAAATTAACTGTCATACTAATAAATAAAATCAATAGTGAAATTTCATGCCAAATTCAAAAGATTATATGGAAATGGATGATAAGTACTGCGCCCATAACTATCATCCAATAGAGGTAGTTATTTCTAGAGCAGAAGGGGTATGGGTTTACGATCCAGAAGGAAATAAATACTTAGATTGTTTATCTGCCTATTCTTCTCAAAATACTGGACATTGTCATCCAGAAATTATAAAAGCTTTAAAGGAACAAGCGGATAAAGTTACCCTAACATCTCGAGCGTTTTATAA
Organism: Promethearchaeota archaeon; assembly: GCA_030615235.1. Taxonomy (GTDB): domain Archaea; phylum Asgardarchaeota; class Lokiarchaeia; order Sigyniarchaeales; family SOKP01; genus SOKP01. The sequence continues at coordinate 4,588 of JAUWZR010000135.1, read as the reverse complement.
CGATATGATGGGTCCTTTTTTAAAGAAACTCTGTGAGGTTGTTGGACCGCATATCAACGATCCAAAAAATACGGGAATTATGGCACTTCCTATGAACACTGGGACAGAAGCCGTTTCTTCAGGTTTAAAAGTCGCAAGAGCATGGGGGTATATTAAGAAGAAGATTCCTAAAAACGAAGCTAAAATTATTGTCTGTCGGGATAATTTTCATGGAAGATCAATTACAATAGTAGGTTTTAGTACTGATATTGAAGCAGTAAGATATTATGGAAATTTTGGACCTTACACTCCGGGATTTGTTACCATTCCTTACGGTGATGCTGAAGAATTAGAAAATACAATATTAGAAATTGGTGCTGAAAAAGTAGCGGCGTTCCTATTTGAGCCAATTCAAGGAGAAGCTGGAGTTAATGTCCCCCCCGAAGGATTCATTAAAAAGGTAAGAGAAATTTGCTCAAAATACAATGTTTTAATGATAGCTGACGAGATTCAGACAGGTTTCGGAAGAACAGGAGAATTATTTGCTTGTGATCACGAGAATGTGAAGCCTGACGCGATATTACTTGGGAAAGCGTTAGGAGGAGGTGTTTACCCGGTTTCTGCTGTAGTTTCTACAAGAAACATTATGGGTCCTGATGTAATTAAACCTGGAACTCACGGAAGCACATTTGGTGGAAATCCTTTAGCTTCGGCTGTCGCTCTGAAATCTTTAGAAGTTCATATTGACGATCATTTAGCGCAACGGTCCAAAGAGTTTGGAACCTATTTCTTGGATGGTCTTAGTAAAATAGCAGAAAAGAAAACTATATTACCTATAAAAGAAGTTAGAGGTAAAGGATTGTTGATGGCGATAGAGTTTGAATCAGATGCAAGACATATAGTAGAATTATTTAAAGATAATGGCGTGTTAGCAAAACATACTCATTCTACTACTATTCGTTTTGCCCCTCCGCTAATTATAACTAAAGATCAAATCGACTGGGCTCTTAAAATTATCGAAGATGTACTTGTAGTTTAAAATTTCTAACATTTAGTTATATTTTACATATTTTCATTATCTTCTATGAAGAAATGAGTACCTGCTTTACCTTCGAGAGCTTCTGTAATTTTTTCTATTGATGTGATAATAGCTCGTTCGCCGCCTGATTCTAAGAAGTTAATAACTGCTTGAACTTTAGGACCCATGCTTCCTGGAGGAAACTGTCCTTGCTTTAGATAATTTTTAGCATCTGCAGTTGAAACTTTATCGAGGTATTTATAATCGACTCTGCCGTAATTCAAGGCAACTTTTTCGACATCAGTAGCAATTATTAGGATTTCTGCATTAATTTGTTCCCCTAATTTTGCACTGGCCAAATCTTTGTCTATAACAGCTTCAACGCCTTGAAAGCGAGACCCTTCTTTAATAACGGGAACTCCGCCTCCTCCACAAGATATAATTATAAAATTTTCTTGCATTAACTTTTTAATTTCTCGAGATTGAACTATCCTTATCGGTTTTGGTGAGGGAACTACGCGTCTCCATCCTTTTGAAGTTTTCACGTATCCAGGGCGCTTTCTCTTGTATGCCGGCCCAATTGGTTTTGTAGGGTGAGTAAAAGCTTTATCATTAGGGTCAACCTCAACATAAGTTAAAACTGTTAAGAAATATTTTTCCAGATCAATACCAAGTCGCATTAACTCTTCATCAAGGGTAGATTCAATTAAAAAACCTATTTGTCCTTGAGTTTCAGCGACTAATATCTGCAAAGGCATTCTTGTAATCTCATCAGACGCTTCTTGTTGGAGTAGTAGTGCACCTACTTGAGGGCCATTACCATGCGTAATAATAATATTGTATTTTTCTGATAATTCAGCAATTTGCTTTATAGGTGCTTGCAAGTTATTAATCATATGCTCTGGTGTTCCTCTTTCTCCCGGTTTTATGAGAGCATTTCCTCCAAGCGCAACAATTAGCGTTTTCATTAAAGAGAACCTTTACGACAAACGATATAAAAGCAAATGAAAAATAATAATATTTTACTTTTTATTTAAAGCTTTTCTCTTCAACGTGGTACAATATTAATCATCAAATGAAAAGGAAAATTTTTAAAATTTATCTCGTAAAAAGAGCATAATTGCTTTTTGGCTATGCAATCTGTTTTCTGCCTGATCGAACACAAAGGATTGAGGGCCATCTATGACTTCAGCAGTTTGTTCGTAACCTCGTTTGGCTGGTAAGCAGTTCATAAACATTGCGTCTGGTTTAGCAGTTTCCATTATCTGTGAGTTGACTTGGAATGGTGTGAAAATTTTCCGTCGTTCTTCTTCTTTATCAACGGGAATGCCGTAAGACATCCAAGAGTCGGTATAGATTACGTCAGAATCTCTCGCAGCATTATAGGCATCATGGATAATATTTACATATGCTCCAGTTTCTTTTGATATTTGAGAGACTTCTTCAAGAACTGCTTGTTCAGGCGTGTATTCTGATCCAACAGGACAGGCAACATCTAATTCTAAACCGAAAATCGCCGCAATCCGCATTAAATCGTAAGTTACGTTATTATACGCATCTCCGAAATATGCAATTTTAAGATTATCTAATCTTCCTTTTTTCTCTTTTATAGTTAAGAAATCTCCCATCATTTGGCAAGGATGTGCGAAATCGTCCAGCATGTTGATAACCGGCACTTCCGCGTGTTGAGCTAAATCCAACATATCGTGTCTTTTAAACAGTCTTGCTGCTATTAAACTAACATACCTCGAAGCTGCCTTTGCAGTATCGTGTATATTTTCTTTCCTCCCAAGAGGAGAATCCTTAATTGAATAAAAAATAGCATGACCTCCTAATTGCTGCATCCCTACTTCAAAAGATATCCTTGTTCTCAAAGATGGTTTTTCAAAAATCATTAAGAGCGTTTCTCCTTTTAAAGCAGAAGTAAAATTTTCAGGATTTTCTTTAATTTCTATAGCTTTATTTATAATCTTCTCAATTTCCGCTTTAGAAAAATCAGAAATTTTTAATAAATGTCGAACCATTTTACCATCAATTTTCTTTTTTTTTTACTTAATTTCTCAAGAATTAATAGCTAATCTTGGTCTATTAATGAATATATCAGATAATACTTTATATTTTTTACTTCAAATCTTCTATTTTATGATTATCGCGACCGTAAGCAAGTTCTCTTAACATCTCTTGATCTTTTGAGCTTAATTTTTCGGTGATTACGCGACTAAGGAGCTCACCGAGTCCCGGTCCAAGCATAAATCCCTGTCCACACATGCCGACAGCATTAATGTATCCTTCAATATCGTTGATTTTTCCAATTATGGGATTTCCGTCTGGAGTCATAGGATACAAACCTCTCCAAGTCCTCCTAATTTTGATGTTTTTTAACCGTGGCAGTAAATTGACCATTCGTTTTGTGAGTTGTGGTAAGAAAGAGCTAGTTTCGCGACGATCTATACCATGAATGTTGGGTTCTGGTGTAAGACAAAAAATAATTTTTCCTTCTTTATTTTGATAGAAATAATAATTTTTTGAGTTACCAAATTTCTCATCTGTAGCAGGTTTAATGTCAATAACCATCGTAGAGAAGAATTTTTTAACGGGCTCTGTAATTCCTGCTTCATGGCTTTCTGGAACAACAGGTAAATCAATATTTATCATATTACCAATATCTTTAGCGTGAGCTCCTGTTGCGTTAATTATTGTTTGAGCTTTGTATTCCGCTTTATTGGTTTTTACGCTAGTAATTTTTTTATTTTTTGTAGTGATGTCAATTACTTCTTCGCTAAAGTTATACTCTGCTCCAAATTCCCTTGATTTACGATAAAAGGCATGAAGAGCTAATAAAGGAGATGAATTTCCATCTTCAGGGCTATATGTGCCGCCCAATAAATTATCATTATTTATTCCAGGAACTAATTCTTTGATTTTATCAGCGTTTACATAATCGATATTTAAGCCATATTCTTTTTGTTGTCGAACTGTATTTTTTAACATTCTTTCGTGTTCGCTAGTAAACGCTAGAAAACAATAACCACCTTGTTCCCACCAAATATCGTCTCCATACAATTCTTTCCAAGAAGCAAAAATTTCTATTGATCTTTGGCATAACCAAATCTTGCTTTTAAGTGAATGAGTTGCCCTAATCCCTCCAATAGCGTGCTTATTATCGCCCTGAGCGACAGAAGGCAAAATATCAAGAACAAGCGTTTTAAGTCCAGTTTTTGCCGTAGCTAAAGCAGTTGGGACGCCTACACTTCCAGCTCCTATGATGATAACATCGTATTCCGTCAAGACTATTTCCCTCCTTTCTTTGTTTTTATTCCTGCGAAAACGCCCATAGGAACTTCTACAAATAACGGTCGTTTTGTTCCTGGAATAATCTTTTCTTGCTTTATCCCTTCTTCTCGGAAAATTCTATTAATTAGCGAGGTACAAGTTTTTCCACCACATGCCCCCATCCCAGCCTTAGTTAATGCTTTCAATTCGTTAAAATCATGCACTCCATAACGAATCCATTTTCGTATCTCTCCTACCGAAACTCTTTCGCATCTACACACGATAATATCGTCATCGGTGAATGGTTGCTGATAGAGA
>JAUWZR010000063.1 GCA_030615235.1 Promethearchaeota archaeon | reverse complement strand
GTATATTCTTTCAGACTAGGAAATAGATTCATGTTTAAGTGAGGAAAATACATTGCTGAAGCAAATTCTTTTTGGAAATCTTTTTCAACTGCAATTTCGACGTAATGTATTTTTTCCTGTAATTTTCGAGCCTTTTTTCTTAAATCTACATTTAATAAACAATTTTGCGCTCCGATTCCTGCAGCGTTTCCAATTTGAAAGAGTTTATCGTCAGGTATATCTGGAATCATCCCAATAAATTTCGCGTTTCTTTTATTGATGTAAGTCCCAAATGCTCCAGCTAAAAGGATCTGCTTAATTTCTAGTTCTGAATTGTTTACACGATTCAAGCGATTTAAAATCAAGCGCGCTCCTGAGAAGAACGCCCCTTTCGCCATTTGTAATTCTCTAACATCACTTTGTGAAATCGTTATGTGTCTCTTAATGGAGGTCTCATCTTTATTTACTAATATAAATTTAATATTTTTCTCTTCTTTTACTATACGCTCGTGGCCTATCAATTCTTTATTAAAGTTGCCGTTTTTGGTAAGCAGTTTCGCCCTTAACATTTCGGCTACTGCATCAATAATACCAGAACCACAAATACCTATGGGTTTTTTGTTATTAATCGTGGTATATTCAACACTAAAATCACTCGGGTCAATTTTAAAAGTGTCAATAGCTCCTGCTGCGGCTCGCATGCCGTGTGTAATATGAGCGCCTTCTAAGGCAGATCCCGCTGCACAAGATCCCGTAAAAAGTACGTCCTTATTACCAATGACCAATTCACCATTAGTTCCAACATCAATCGCTAATGTTAATTCTAGTTCTTCATCAATCTCTGACGAAATAATTACACCCATTGTGTCAGCTCCAACGAATCCAGCAATTAATGGTAATAAATAAACATAACCGCCTTTAGAAATCTCAAGATTAACATCTTTGGCCTTTATATTTAAGTCACTCTTCAGTGCGGGCACATAAGGACTTAAACCTATATAAGTAGGATCTATATTGAGGAATAAATGATGCATTACCGAATTTCCAACGACTGTAGCTTCATATATTTGACTAGCCGAAACATTAGTATTAGTACAAGTTTCTTCTATTATTGAGTTTAAAGATTCTATTAGAACAGAATTTAATTTTACAAGTCCTGCGGGATTATCTTTAGAATATGTTATACGCGAAACAACATCTTCACCGTAAGCTGTCTGTGGGTTAAGAGCTGATGCAATTGAATAAATCTTTCCATTATGCAAATTGATTAAATACCCCACAAGAGTTGTGGTTCCAATATCAAATGCGATTCCGAAACAATCTTCGGTTTTATTACCTGCTTCACAGTCTATAAATTTTTTATTATTGTATAATGTTAATGAAATACGATGCTGATCTTCTCTTAAAACTAGGGGAATTTTTCTTATGGTATCGATTTCAAACGAAACATCGCTAAAAATTCCTTTCTTATCCTTAATTGATGAAAGAGAGCTTAAAATTCTTTCAATATCAGGAACAGGGTTTTCTAAATTTGGTTTATTAATTTCAAAAAATATTTTCCTTACATTTGGATTAAGGTTTATTTTTTTAGATTTTCCCGACGTCAATATCTTAAAATCTTCGCCTAGTATATCTTTGGGAAGAAATATCCTAAACTGGGGTGGTTGATGTGTTTTAACTGGCTGAATTTGGGTTTTTTTTACCCTACATTGACAAGCTAACCGCCAGTTTTCTCTCATCTCCGATTGCGTAAGATATTTCATTTCAGAGTTTGTAGGAGGATTTAAAAAATTATTTCCTTCTTGAACTAGTATTTTACACTTTCCACATGTTCCTTTACCACCACAAAGGGACCACACACGGATACCTGAATTGATCAGTAATTCGTAAAAGGTTTCATCTTCGGTGTAGAAGAGCCTTCTCGAGATCGGTTCAATATCGACGGTAATCTGAAAATTGTTACTTTTCACGAAAGGTCCTCTTCTTAACTTTTTTAAAATGAGTTTAAAAGTTAGTTTTTAATAGTAAAATTAATCATCTAAATATAAAAAGTTTAATTAATAAATCGGTTTAATTTATTGTAGTAAATAAATTCACGCTTCACTTATACTTTTTAAGAAATATTAAAAGAGGGTTTTAGATAAAGATGTTGGGAAATGAAGAACTTGCTCAAGAAGCTTTAAAATATCTTAATTTAGCTCAAAAATTTGAGAGTGAAAAAAATTTAGAAAAAGCTGTGGAGAGTTATGAATTAGCAGCAAGCTATCTTAAAAATAGTGGCTTTTTGATGGAAAAAATAAGTGATATCTATTCTAGGATTGAAGAATTAAAAGATTTTGCAAAACAAGAGATGATGTATGATCAAGCAAGCGCAAAAAACCAACTTGAGCAATTACAAGAACAAGCTTTTTCCTTGTTGGATGGGGCTCAAAAATTAGAGAGAGATGGGCTTTTGGAAAACGCAATTGAGCAATATAAGGCAGCAATCAAATTATTAATTCAAACAGGCTGGTCTGAAGCTCAATTAAGTAATTTACAAAGTAAACTAATGATATTATCGGAAAATTTAAAACGCCATAAAGCAGAGACCAAAGCCAAAATTGGGGAAGTTCAAGAACAAGATATGATTCCCAAAGAAATCAGACCACAGGTTGTTAGCGCATTTGGAGAGAAGAAGAGTGTAATAAAAGCTGAAGAATTAAGGAAATTTAAAGAGATGAAACAGAGAGAGCAAGAAATACAAAACAATGCGTTTAAGTTTATCGATAATGCAAAGTTTTTTGAAAACGATAAGAATTTCGAAAAAGCAATCGAGAATTACGAAAATGCTGTACAATTATTGAATTCTATAGGATGGCATGACCAAACAAAAAGTATTACTATAATTATTGAAAAATTAAAAAATGATAAAAAAGAGTATGAGCAATTTAGATCTCAGAAACAAATAGAACTACAATTTACTAAAGAGCAGACTGATGAGTACGAAGGGATAAGGGCAGATATCTATAGAGATGAAGAAAGAATACAAATTGAAGCATTTAATTTTGTAGATTTTGGTAAAAAATTGGAAAGAGAGAAGAAATACGATCTAGCAGTTAACAAATTTCAGAAAGCAATTGAATTGTTTAAATCCATTGAATGGGATTCTTACATTCAACCAATTATCAACTTTATCAAAAATATAGAAAATAAACAGGCGCACGAAGAAGAAGAGATTATTTTAAGGCAAAAGAGGGAGGATCAGCTAAAAAGCCTACAAGATACGATCTATTTTAAGGAAAAAGATGAAATTATTGAAACTGCAAGAGAACTGGATAAGAGAAGATTAGAATACGAACAAAAAAGAAGAGAAAATTTGAGGAAAGAAGAGAAGTTGTTTACAATTTTAGACGACGCTGATAGAATACTAAAAGAAGAATCTGATTATAGTAAAGCAATTAATAGGTACACAGAAGCTTTAGGATATTTAGGGGAATTAGGGACAGATTGGAAATCACATGCTTCTACAATTGAAGAGACAATTTTAAGTATTAAAAAGTTAGAAGAAAACAAAATTGAAAAAAATTTAGAGTCCCAAACTAAATTAGAACAATATAAAAAAAGCGATCTAGAATTTCAGCAGCTCACATCAATAGAGTTAGCAAAGGAGAGAGAAAAAATAAGGCAGAGAGAAGGCATTATACAAGATAAAAGAGAAGAATTAGAAGAACGCGAAAGCCGTAAAGCTGACGCATATAAAGCATTAGATGAAGCAAACAATTTTATAAAAAAATCTGAGTTAGATAATGCAATTGCTGCTTATCAAAAAGCGGGAAATTTATTCGCAAGTATACAATGGAACGACGAATTACATTTAATTGAAAGTTCTATAATAGAATTAGAAAATAGGAAAAGAGAACATTTATTTACAAAACAAAAGGAATTGAAGAAATCTATAGAGAAATTTAAGGTTGAGCAACAGTTTCAGGAACAGATGTCAAAACAACTCCAACTAGAAAGAGAGAGATTAAAAAACAAAGAAATCTTGTTAAGAGATCAGAAAGCGGAATTAAAGCATCGAGAGAAGCGAAAAGATGAAGCTTTCAAGATATTAGAAGATGCTCATATCTATCTTGAAAAAGGCGAGTTTGATAAGGCAATTGAATTCTATCAGCAGGTAACTGGTATTTTTGCTGAAATTCAATGGTATGAAGAAATGGAAAGGGTTGGGAACGCTTTAATCGAAATCGAAAATAGAAAACGGGATGCTAAACTCAAAAAACAAAGAGATATGGAAATTCTTATCGCGAAAGAAAGAGATGATAGAGACTTCCAAGAAAAAATAATCAAAGAGATGAACATAAAGAGAAAAAAACTAGAAGAAAGAGACATAGTTAAGAAAGAACGCGAAAATGAAATTACTTTTAGAGAGAGACAAAAGGAAGAAGCGTTTAAAATCTTGGATGAAGCTCAAAATTATCTTTCTTTAGGAGAATTCGATTTAGCAATTGAAAGTTACAGAAATATAAATCAAATCTTTGCTCAAATTCAATGGATTGAAGAAATTGTGCTTATTAACCAGACAATAAACAAAATCGAAAATGAAAAGAAAGAATTAGAAATTAGGAAACAAAGGGAGTTCGAGCAATTAATCAAAGAAGATGCCGAACATAGACAATTTCTTGTCAATCTTAAAATTCAAAGAGAAAGAGAAAAAGAATTAATACAAAAAGAAAGAGATATTTTAGAAACAAAAAAGGAATTGAGTTCCCAGAACGTTTTAAAACAACAAGAAGCGTTCAAAATCATTGAAGACGCTGATGAATTTTTAGCGCAAGAGAATTATAATAAAGCCATTGAAGCATATCAAAATGCGCTCAATTCACTCAAACATATAGGATGGACGGGAAAATATATTTTATTATTAGAAGAGTCGATTCGAAATCTACAATTTAAAAGGGAGGAAAATGAGCGCCAAAAATTACTCGAAAGAGAAAAACTACGAAAACAAGTCGAAGAAGAAAGAGAATTTGAGAGAAAATTGGCAGAAAGTCTTCAAAAAGAAAGAGAAAAAATGCTTTCAAAGAAAATCGAGCTTCTTAAAAAAGAAGATATGAAGAAGTTGATGGTGACAAAAAAACTGGAAGCCTTTTCAATAATGGATAAAGCAGAACAATTATTAAAAGAAGGGAAGTACGAAGAATCTATTGAAGTTTATTATAAAGCAGAGTTAAATTTGATTCAGATTCAATTTCCTACTGAAGCAATAAAAGAAACCATAATTAAAATTCAAGAAAAAAAACGGGAAGCCGATATAACTAAACAACAAGAGTTAGTAAGTGAAATTAGAAAACAAGAAAAAGAAAAACAATTTCTTCAAACCGTTACTGATAATATGAAATACGCAGAAAAACAAATGAGAGTTAAACAAATTGGAATTAAGAAACAAGAAGACCTAAAATTATATTTGGAGAAACGTAAAGAAGTTGCTTTTGAATTGTTTGACGAAGCTGAATTATACATAAAGCGTGCAGATTACGATAAAGGATTAGAATATTATAGAAGCGCTGAGTTAGTGTTAAATGAAATTAATTACCCTACAAATTCGATTAAAGAATTAATCGTTAAAGTTAAGGAGAAGAAGAGAGACCGCGACCTCCAAAAACAAAAAGCACTTGAACGAAAACTTCAAAAACAGCGTGAGGAAATTGATTTTCAAAAGAAAGTTGCGGAAAATGTCAGCAGGGAAAGAGAGCGCTTAAAGTTAAAAAAGGTTGAAGATGAAAGATTAATTTTAACGCAAGCCCTTATAGAAAGAAAGAAAGAGGAAGCTTTTAATATTTTGGACGACGCTGAACTACACATTAACAATTCTAAGTTCGAATTAGCTACTATGAGTTATAGGAAAGCGATGTTTATTCTTAATGAAATCAATTTTCCAACAGATTCCATTAGCGGCATGATCGTAAAAGCGGAAGCGCTTAAAAGACGAAGAGAACTAGAGGAGGAGCAAAAGTTAAAAAGAGAATTAGAACGGCTAAAAGAGGAAAGGAATTTGGAAAGCATCTTAAAGGAAAGAAGACATCAAGAAAGAGAGAAGAAGAAAGCTCAGCAGATTGCAGCCAAACAAAGAGAAAGAATTATTCAAGACCAATTGACATTTAGAGAAGCAGCATATTCTCTCCTAGAAGATGGCGGAAAATATATTAAAACGAGGACTCCTGATTACGACAAAGCAATATCTTTATATGGTCAAGCAAGAGATTTATTAGCTGAAAAAATAGGTTGGGAACCTGAAATTACTAATTTAAACACTTTAATTAACGAATTAATCCATGAAAAAGAATTATATTTAGAAAAGAAAAAAATAGAAGAAGAGGCTAACATTAAAAGACAACAAGAATACGAACATTTTCGCGAAGAGATGCGGAAGCACCAAATGGAAACTGAATTTAGAAAACAGGAACAACAGAAGAAATTAAAGAAGTTATACGAAACTCAGAAACAAACTGAAAAAATAAAAGAAGAAGGATTAAAGCTTATAGATGAAGGGAAAGAATTAGCGACTAAATATGAATTTAAGGCTGCTTATCAGAAATTTAATAACTCAATTACTAAGTTTAAGGAAATTGGTTGGAGCGAACAAACAAAATTTATTAAGAAAGAGATTGAGAACACAAGAAAATTCGAGCAAAATGTAATCGAAAGTAATCGGAAAATAAAAAGAATTCATCAAGAACTAGAAAACCAAAAGTTAAAAGAAAAGCGTATAAAGATAGAGGAAGAACAAAAAATTAAAGGCACAATAAAAGAAGTAAGTAGTTTAGCAGGAGAAGTTTCAAACCTAATCAAAATCAAAAAAGAAAAAGATAAGTTGCAGTCCCAGCAGAGAAGAGAAATGGTTGTGTCTAAATCTAAGGAATTCCGTAAAGATATGCAAAATTTAATAAATTTGAAGCAAGAATTAACACGGGAATTGTCTGAATCAAAAAAAGCACTAGAGAGTGAGAATAAAAAAGCCGAACTTGCTAAGGATAAAGAAAAAGCAGACGAAATAAAGAAAATGTTGAAGGAAATATCAGAAAACAAATAATCTTATTTTCTTAGCGTATATCTCTGTTGTGTACCTTCCTATTTATTTTTCTTACATAAACTAATCCTATAATATTTATTCCTAACAAAATTATAAAGATGATATTGCCATATTCAAAAACCAATCTTACCATAAAATTTCCCGCTTCATTGTTATACAATTTTACTAATAAAAATTAATCATGAAAAACGCTATGGTTGCCAAAAATACCAGTATCTACCACAGCAACAGTTATATTATTACCAGTTAATCCATATTCATTATCAATACTTCGTAATCCAATCTGATCGCTAGCATTGAATATAGCGCTAATTTCTAAGTTACCAGGTAAAATCTGAAGCGAGTTATCTACATTCCAACTCGTTAAACATGAATCGACTGGATGAGAAATATTATCTTTGAAAATACCAATAATAAAAAATTGGGAAATAGGAAGAGCTACGAAGATGATAAAGATTAAACAAGGCTTTCCCAAAAAGAAACACTAAAAGAATTTAAATTTTCTTGAAGGATAATTAATATATATTATAATAAAATATAGGGATATTTAAAATGACAATAGAAAACAAAGAAGATATTAAAAAATCCCGTATGTATGCCCGCCAACAATTAATTGACGGTTGGGATCAAGATATTGTAAGTAAAGGTTGTATCATGATCATTGGTGTGGGAGCCTTAGGTTGCGAAATAGCAAAGGATTTTGCATTAATGGGTATTGGTAAAATAGTTTTAGTAGACCTCGATACAATTGAAACATCTAATTTATCCCGTCAGATGTTATTCAAACCGGGGGATGAGGGGCGTCCCAAAGCAGAAGTCGCAGCTGAAAGGCTTATAGATTTAAATCCTTTCTTGAAAGTCGATTTTTATTTTGAAAAACTCCAAAAATTACCAATGGCAGTGTATGAAGAATGCGATGTCGTCATTGCCGCTTTAGATAACTTTAATGCAAGGTTAGATTTAAATAAGATTTGTCTTCGGATGAAAAAACCAATGGTAGAAGGAGGAACAGTAGGATTTGAGGGTCATGTACAAGTAGTCATCCCTAAAGATTCAAAACTCGAATATAAAAACAGAGAAAACGAAATCGAAAAAATTGTAGAAACGAGAATGTGGGAATTTGATAATCCAGAGTACTTAGATGCACAAAAAGAAATCGAACAACTAGAATACTTGATAGTGAGGTTAAAGCAGGAGAAACTCGAACCATTTAGAAGGTTAGTAAGAAAACAGGTAGAAGAAGAATTTGATAAAAAATATGCTGAGGATCTTATAAATATAACACCTTGTTACCGATGTCTAGTTCCAATCCCTCCTGCAGATGATAAATTAGTTGCGGCGTGTACTTTAAAAGGGCTTCCAAGGAATAGAAACCATTGCGTTATAAAAGCGGAAGTTATCTTCGAAAAAGATTACGGTTTTAAACCTGATATGAATGTTGACGACGACGTGGTAAAATTAAAGGCTTTAGCTCAAAAAGAATTGGAGGATTTAAGGGGAAGAGTTTTCAATGAGAATGTTTCTGAAGAAAGTTTAGAAACGCTTACACCAGAAGAAATTGCAGAGTGGAAGGAAAATATTAAAGATACTTTCGGAGAAGATTATAAATTTGAAGAAATGGAAAACATCTTAGGTAACAAAATTGCGGCAATTCAATCAGTAAGCTCTATAATTTCTAGCATTCAATCGCAAGAAGCATTAAAATTGTTATTTCGATTACGTGGAAGAAATATTGGTCCACCTATGGATCCTCCTTATATTAATTATAATGGCGTTTATGGCCAATTTGATCAATTAGATATTATCAAACGGGAAGATTGTTTAGCTTGTGGAAATATTGAAGGTGAAGAAAATATACAATTAGTCGTTCCATTTGATGCCGATATAGGCTATATTTTCAAAGCTATGAGAATAATAGATCATGCTTTAGAACCCATTTTATGGATGATCACCAACCCAATTAATAAAGAAATGTATTGGAATCCTTATATGAGTGGCGAATTTAAAGATCCAACTATAAAACTAACGAAATTAAAAATAAAAAACAACGATATACTAACTCTCACTCCACTTGGGAAGGCAAAAGTAGAATCGGAAATTAAAAAATATAACGTGATTATTACTTTCATGTAAAAGTTGTTATTCCTTTATGTAAACTCAAATCACAGTTGTCAAGATTTTTTTATATTTCTTACATGGTTAATAAGAGTGTCGATATAGTATGACTCTACTCCTGCATTAGATCCAGCTAATAAGTCTTTTTCTAAATCGCCAAAATAGATCATTTCTTCAGTATTAACTTTGAAATAATCTAAAATTTTCAATAAGCCATCGGGTTCCGGTTTCCAATTTCTAACATCTTCTCGCCCTACAAAAAATTCAATTTCATCAAGGATTCCTGCTATTTCAAGTGATTTAAGAATAGTTGATCGCGTGTTTAGTGAAAAAATCGCCAATTTAGCGCTATGAGATACTCCAAATAACTCTTTATTATTAATAAAATAAACCGTTTCTGTAATGGGCTCGTTTTTTGTTATTTTTTCAAGTTCGTATTGCCGGATAAGGTTAAAATTCAGTTGAAGTTCTTCTTCATCCCCTTTCTCAATGATACTAGATAGAATTGCCGACATACTTTTGTGATTGATAGCTTCTTGATACTTTTCAGTAAATCGGTAAGTTAAAGCTTTAAATAATGAATGCCAATCAGCGGCCAATCTTACAATAGTACCATCTAAGTCAAAAACAATTACTTTCTTACCTGTAAATGAAAATGGTATCTTTTTTGTCATGCGCTAGAAAAAATCTTCCTCCATCAATAATTATGATAATCTTATATCCGATTTAAGTTTTAAAAGAGAATTTTTAATCGGTTTACAATCGAGAGTAATACATAGCTTTATATCCAATTTTATGAAAGGGACACTCCTTTATACAAACGCTGCATCCAGTAGTTTCGTAAAAATATTTGATACATTTTTCGCCATCAATTCGAGTTACCGTTCCATTATCTTTATAAATAGGCTCATCGTAGATGGCGTTCGCAGGACACATATTAACGCATCTTTTACATTTTTTGCAGTATTGCTCGATATCAACAGTTTTTTGAGCAACTTCGGGAAGAGGAGTTGCATTAATTGCTATTAGGGACAATCGTTGTCTAGGACCGAACTTCTTTGTTATTAAAAGTCCTTGTTTACCTATCTCCCCTAACTTAGCTTTAACTGCCATAGCGGGATACAGAATTGGTCCTCCGAGAGGATGACAACCAATTGCTCGATATCCTTTTGATCGAATAAAGTCTGTCAATTTATTAGTGGCTTCGCCTAACTCAGCATAAATATTTAGAGATTCAATTCCCGCTGGAGGTTCAGGTGCCGTATCTATAGCTTTGTAGTCCATTTCCATTCCCAAGACGATTGCGTTCTCGTACAAAACTTCGATTCCACCCACATAATCGTTCTCAAACATGAATTCTTCATCTATGGGAGCAAATCCTACAAGGTCAATGCCTAATTTTTTAGCTTGAACAATAACATCATCCCAAAACTCTTGAGGAGCGGACTGAACGCTTTCTGGGATATCTTTAATCTCCTTTTTATAAGTTGAAATCGCTTTCCGAACCGTTTTAAAGACTTTTGGAATTATCCTCTTTGCATCTTCAGATGATGGACCTTCTATATCTTTGATATCAAATTTGGTCAGTTCAATCAATCTTGACTTTAATCCCTTTGACTTCTTTAACAGCATCATCTTGAGAATATCAATTTTTAGGATTAATCTAAAACTATCTTATCTTTAACTAGGTTCTTTCTTAAAGAAAAAAAATATAGGTGGGTTATCTAAATCGCTATTCAAGTTTAATCTGCATACTTAGCTGTCCAAGATTTTGCTTTAGCTTGGAACTTTTTCAAAGCCCTAAAATATTGCTCACCCGCTTCGTGGTTAAGAGGGTCTCCTGGGTTAAAGAA
>JAUWZR010000218.1 GCA_030615235.1 Promethearchaeota archaeon | reverse complement strand
TTTCTTAAGTATGTTCAAGTGTGGACTACATCAGATGAACATTCCGACTCAAACCCGTCATCGCAAAATCAATTTGCATTAGGAAAAATTTTAGCCTCAGAATTAATGGAATTGAACTTAGAAAATGTATTACATGATGAGTATGGTTATGTGTATGGTAATTTACCTGCGAGTCCAGGATTGGAAGAGGTTAAACCGATTGGTTTAATAGCTCATATCGATACCTCGCCAGCAGTTAGCGGCAAAAATGTAAAACCCGTTATTCACAAAAATTATGACGGTGGTCCAATAGAATTTGCGAGCAATCCAGATATTAAGCTAACAACGGAAGATTCTCCGAATTTAACAAAATATATTGGGTTAGATATAGTTACATCCGAAGGAGATACTTTGCTAGGCGCAGATGATAAAGCTGGAATCGCAGAAATTATGGCCACTAGTGCGGCCTGGAAAAAATTTTCAGAATTAAAACATGGTCCTGTTATAATATGTTTTACGCCTGATGAAGAAATCGGGAGAGGAACTTCAAAAATAAACAAAGAAAGGTTACCTGATTTGTGTTATACATTAGATGGTTCAGAAATGGGAGAATTAGAATTTGAATGCTTTGATGCGTGGAAAGCTACGATTAAATTTACAGGACTTAGTGTACATCCCGGTTACGCCAAAAACCTTCTAATTAATGCAATACACATAGCAAGTCGATATCTCAGTGAAATACCTGATTATGAGTCACCAGAACACACAGAAGAAAAAGAAGGTTTTTATCATCTGTCAGAATTGAGTGGGAATGTAGAAGAAGCAAATGCTATACTAATAATTAGGGATTATGAAGAAAAAAATAACCAGAAGAGAATGGAATACCTACAAAAATTAAGAGAATTGTACGAATTTCAATACCCTGGTTTAAAGGTTAATATAGAATTTCTACATCAATACAAGAACATGCGTCGATTTATTGAATTTAAACAAGAAGTTGTGGATTTGGCAAAAAAGGCTATAGAAATGGCTGGATTGGATGTTAAAATTCATGCGATTAGGGGAGGGACCGATGGTTCTAAATTAAGCGAAATGGGGAAACCCACACCTAATATCTTCTCTGGAGGATTACTTTTTCACTCAAGGAAAGAACATATTCCAACGCTTGCATTGCAGAAAGCTTCAGAAGTTTTAATCTACTTAGCTGAATTATGGATATCCGCCTAAGTACAATTTAAGAGAAAAAGTAGTTTTACTTTTCAGCTTTTTTTATTATTTTAGAAAAATCTGTTATCGTAAAAATAACAATACATACGGCTAATATAATTGCTATATAAATAAACGCCCAAGTATACGAAAACACACTATATATATATCCAAAAACTAAAGCTTCCACCATGCTTATAAATCCGACCGAAAAATAATAATATCCGTAAGCACGTCCCCTTTTTTCTTTACCTGCTAAATCTGCGATATATGCTCTCGAAATCGGATCTACTGAAGCAAGATAAAAACCGTGCATGATATATATTATAATAATTAAAACTATTGAAAATAGCGAAACTTGAATGGGAAACGCTAATATTATACATGATACTAGTAAGATCAACAATCCCACAACAATTATAGGTTTTCTTCCAATCTTATCAGAGAGAGAACCGTTTATAGGGGAAAAAATGGTATAGACTAAGTTTAAGATTAGATAAAAAATGGGTATAAGAAAAATTAAGTCTACGGGAACATAATCTGCCGCTCTAAGTATTAAAAACACGACATCTAAACTTGCGAATTCAATTACTCCTAGAATCACAATTAGTTTTATAAAATTTTTATCTATCTTTTCCATTCTTTCTTTTTTGCTTTTTATTTCTGACTTTTTGGCTAATTCACGGGAAGAAATATCCTTAACGGGGAGAATAAGAGCAATGGCAATTAATCCAGGAATTATCGAAAAAAATATTATTTGCGAATAAGTCCATGCAAAATACAAGAGGATAAAGGCTAGTAGCGATCCAAAAACCGCACCTAAAGTATCCATAGCACGATGTAAGCCAAATGCTCTTCCTTTTTTCTCAGCGTAATAAGAAATCAAAGCATCTCGCGAAGAAGTTCTTAGACCTTTACCTATACGATCTGTTGTTTTAAGACCTAATACCATTTCCCATGAGGGGCTCAACCCAATTAATGGTTTCGAAAGATTTGACAATGAATAACCTGCTACTATAAAAGGTTTTCTTTTGTTAATTTTATCGCTCATCCATCCAGTTATCCCTTTGAGGATATTGGCTATAGCATTAGTAATTCCGGAGATTATTCCTAAAGCTAGAACGCTTCCACCAATCTCGAGTATGAACAGTGGTAAAATACTTTGAATACTTTCGCTAGAAATATCAGTAAATAAGGATACTAACCCCATTAAGAAAACAGGAATTGAAACCCCGAATATGAGTCTTTTCTTTTTTGTAGATAAACTATTTGATTGTTTTTTCGCAGACATTTTGAAATCCGTTGTAATAAGGTTGATAGATTATTTATTTGAAAATTTTATAAAAAATTGTTTTATAGTAATTACTAATACTTAATTAAGGATTTGGTAATGAAACCCAAATGAAGAAAACAAAAATTTAATTTTTCTTTATTTATAATTGAACAAATAAATTTAAAGCAGAACCGATACCTAACGCGTTAGAGACTACAGCACCGAAGAAAATCTGAATTAGAATAAAAGAACTCAAGATTACTGCGCTGAATCGCTGGGTATTTTCATATATTAAAGTGTTCTGAATAATTGCATATAGGAGTATTAAGTACATAAATATAACAGAAGGGAAGAACGCCCAAGTCCATGTTAACATCATCAAATTGATTTGCACATATACAACAATAATTACCATCCAAATTGTTTTTTTGCGTTCCTCTTTTAAGAAACTAAGTTGTGGATATATAGCTTTTCTGTATAATAATTCCAAAGAAAAATATACTGGGAATGACACAGCAGCTGCTATTACTGTGTTAAAAAAATTGGAAGTCCACATAAATGCAAACGGATAGGAAAAGCTGAAAATCACATAAATAGCTATAAAATAGAAATTACATACAATTGCATAAATTAAATACTTTAATTGGAACTCTGATTTAATTAAAATTATAATCTGGTTTAGATCAAATTTTACTTCATCTTTCCTTAATTCTCGTAAGTAAAGTATTATTTTAACAGTGAAATATATTACAGTAATATTAAGCGAAGCTAAAAAGATACCTATAAAACCAAAAACTCTTTCAAAAATCTCCCAATTAAGAAGAAAAATTGTTGTATAAAACACAATTTTTAATATTTGCTTAACTGTTATGGCTTTGTCTTTAATTTTTAATAATATAGTTTGCTTACTGACGATTTCGACACGAGGAACTTCTTTTTTATAAGGAATGTATTTAGAAGTGTAAGAAATTAAAGAAAGTACAATGAACACTAACAACATTAGAGTTATTAATAAAATAATGTAATTTACAATAAAAGTTATGTTTATAGGTCCGTTAATTGAAATTGAATTAAAAAAATTTAATTCAAACCATTTGATTGATTCGACAATAACAACATCCGAGAATAATTGGTGTCCACCTCCAATTAGGGGTCCCGTTATAGGAATTACTGCACAATCAGTTAAATTTTGAGCTACTAATGCTTGGTCTGCGTAATTCAATACCTCGTCGTTAACATGCATTATGACCAACAGATTATTCGTGTTAGTTTTATTAAGAAGATTAACAGGGATATATTGCTCGTATCCTGGTTGAATAACCCGGATTTGATTAAGATCAAAATTCACTAAAGGAGCCCAAGCAACTGTAATATTGAAACGAGGATCTAGTGCTTGATTCATCAGAACCACAAATCCTCCTAAGGAATGTCCAATCAAGCCAATCTGAGATGTATTTACGCTTGAATAAAAGGGTAGTGTCTCAAGTTTATCTAAAAGCTTTGAACAATCTTGAGCAAGAGCAGGTTTATTAGTGATGGGATCAATGTTTAAGATATTTCCACCGCTCTCTCCGTGGCCTTGGTAATCCAAAGCCGCTACATAAAAACCTCTTTTAGAAAACTCGATTGGAATCCTTAAATCAAAATCTCTTTGACTACCGATTCCGTGACAATAAATTAATAAAGGTCTTTTATCTTGAAATCCCAAATTCTTGGATGGAAAATATAAATTTGCATACAAA
>JAUWZR010000286.1 GCA_030615235.1 Promethearchaeota archaeon | reverse complement strand
TAAACTGAACACTAATAGATTCGTTAATCAACACTGTTATCTCGTTCGATTCAGGGAGATTATCATCGAGATTATTAAACTGGGCGATTTGAATTGTTTGAATATATCTAGTTTCTAAATATGAGATATTTAGCGCTCCAGAACTTAAATCGTCTACGAGATTAGGGTAATTATCTGATTGATTAAAAATACCTTCTTCATCAAATGAAAATTGTGCAATAGTTATGTTCCCAAGTCCCTGCTCAGGAGCATTAATAATTGGAGAATAATCCTCTTCCGAAAAAGAACTAAGTTCGGGATTTATAGGGATGACATTATTTTCAAGATTTAAAGAGCTGTAATTTGAAGATGGATATAAAAGAAACAAAGAGATTCCCGTGCTCAATAATACCATAATGACTATAATAGATTTCCAGTAATTATTGCTCTTCATCTTTATTTTTAAACTGTATTTTTTTACTCAAATAATTAAATTTAATTAATTAATTTTTCTTAGGATTTTAATTTTTCTTAGGATTTTAATATCCTAAGATATTTATTGAATATATTTTTATATCATTCATAACGTCTTTAAAAGGCATATCTATTACCTTAAAACACATTTTCAATAGAGAGGTAATTAAGAAGCTTAATATGATATATTAGTTTTTTCCTATTATACCAGATTAAACATATTAATGTCGAAAATCCCACTAAATGATTTTTATGGGCACAAAACCAGATCGCACTAAATTTTTAGAACACCTCAATACTGCTGTAGACTTTTTCGAGGATTATTCTCAAACTCTTTATAATAACATTATTGCAATTTCCCATAATGACGCAGATGGGATTAGTAGTTTACAAATCATTCAAAATTTACTCCATAAAATGAAATTAAATTATGATTATTTCATCTATAATCGATCTGTTTCGTGGGGAAATTATTTAAATGGAATTTTATCGAAAACTCAAAACAGTAGAACTGCACTAATCTTTACTGATGTCGGTTCTAATCTAGCTGAGTTAGTGCCCATTATTAAAAAACGAAAAGAACATTTTTACATTCTTGATCACCATGAAGTCGATTGCGATTTAGATTTAGAAGAACTTCCAGAAAATTTATTCTTTGTTAATCCTACGGTTTTTGGATTTGACGGCTTAGATCATGTATCGGGTGCTACTTTAACTTATTTGTTCGCAAAAAAAATAAAATTATCGATTATAAAGCAAGGTTGGTTAGCCGCTATCGGAATTGCGGGAGACTCCTTACGGTCCATGGAAAAGCTCCAATCTTTTAACAAGGAAATATATCAAGAAATATGTGAAGAAGAACTTGTCTTAGATAAGGAAGGGTTAATTCTCTTTGGAAGTATGCATGAATCTATAAAAAAAGGTTTAAAAAATAGTATTTTGCCTTTTCTAATCGGCTATGGTGGTGAAAGCGATCAAACTATTAAATCCTTTTTAAATAGCATAAGCATAAACCCTAATAAAAAAATTGTTGATTTAGAGCGAGATGAAATTCAAAGAATTATTAAAAGTATTGATATAGATGTCGGACACTTTGCTTTATTACCTAAAAAGCATGGGATATTAAGATTCGCGTTTGAGCACGCGATGCTGCTAAACATTCTATCTTTTAAAAATATTAGTGCTGCTATTTCGATCATACACCAAAAGTCGATTACGCGATACGCCAAAGAACTTTATAACGAATATATCGATACGCTGGTTACAAATTTAAAAATATTAGCAAATGAATTGCCTCGTTATGAAACTAAAAACGCAATTTTCATTGATGCAGGAAATGGTAAAATTCCACCGAGCAATTGGTCAGACACAGCAAGTTTTACTTCCGTTAACGGACTACTAAGACCCGATAAGATGTTGTTCTTAGGTGGTCTCGAGAAGAAAACTCAGATGGTTAAACTTAGTGTGAGGTGCTCTCGGAAATATTTAGAAAATGATCACATGGGTGTCAATGAGGTTATAAGAACGATTAAACAAAGACTTGGAGGAACGGGTGGTGGTCATAAATTAGCAGGGGGTATAAGATTATCTGTACCCTCATTTAAAATACTTAAGAAAAATGTTGACGATTTTATTTCATTTTAGGTTTAAGGAATCATTATCATGGTTTATTTCGAAGATAAATCAGAACGCACAATTTTATTAAAGATTAGAGTTAAAACAAACTCTAAATTACAAAAAATATCATACAACCAATTTACAGATTCTTGGATTTCAATTAATTTAATCTCTAAACCTGTTAAAAATAAGGCGAATAAAGAATTAATTAAATTATTAAGTAAAAAGCTAAATATTGCTAACAATCAGATTCAAATAATTGCTGGACCGAAAAATACGAATAAAACGATTCAAATTAGTTTTTATGAAGATATATCTATACCAAAAATATTAGAAAAATTAACTAATTAATTAAGATCCAATTTTTTGCATCTTTCCGCATTTTAAACAGGTAATAAAGTGAGTCATCCCCTCGTCTGCGCTTCTAGTTTGCCTCGTTTCTAAGTG
>JAUWZR010000158.1 GCA_030615235.1 Promethearchaeota archaeon | reverse complement strand
ATATCAAAGGATATTAAATTTTACAGCATGTGTGAACACCACATATTACCATTTTATGGTACAATTGATATTGTATATATGCCTGGAGAATTTCTTTTAGGAATTTCAAAATTCGTAAGGGTTGTTAATTATTTTACCCATAGGTTAAATGTTCAGGAAAAAATGACAGATGATATTGCTAATTATTTAATGGGCTGTGCTTTAAAGCCGAGAGGTGTAATGGTTATTGTAAAAGGAACTCATTTATGTGAGATAATGAGAGGTGTAAAGCAATCTAACCCAATAATGATAACATCGGCAATAAAGGGTATTTTTAGAACAAATCCTACTACTAGATCAGAGGCGTTAGAACTTCTAAAGAGCTAGCTGTAGTCCTAAGTGTCGTTAAAGGTAATTTTTTTTAATCGAATGAACAAAAAATTTTGAGTATCCTATGTCTAACACCACCATTCGCAGTAACTTTGGTTTGATTGGAGAGAGATTAGAATTAAAAAAGAATATCTCAATAGAATTAGATGATAATGGAAAGATCACAGATATTTTCTACGATAATATTGAAGAGGATATTACCTTCTCCAAACAAAAACAGATCTTCCTATTGATTCCTGGGTTTATTAATTCCCATGTTCACATTTGTGATAGTTTTGCGAAAGAACAGGGCTTTAATAAAGATTTAATAGAAACAGTTGCTCCTCCAAATGGAATCAAGCATGTATTGCTAAGTAAAATCTCAAAAGAAATAAAAATGCATGGAATAAGAGAGGCAGCGTTAGAAATGCTCGCAAGCGGTATAACTATGTTTTTCGACTTTAGAGAAAACGGATTAACTGGCATTGCCCTTTTAAAAGAAGCATTGCAAAAGTCTCCGATTAACTATCGTATCTTGGGAAGGTTTAATGATACAGCAGAGGTCGAATCCGTTCTTAAATGTGCTGATGGTCTGGGATTTGCAAGCTACGATCAGCTATCTTCGGAAAACAAAGAAATTATCAGAGGGTTGAAGAGAGAATATTTAGACAAAATTGTTGCGACTCATGATGCTGAACTCTCGAGAGACGAGTTGCTCTTCAATCAAATTATAAATGATCAGCTGATTGATGTCATTATACATGGAACTCATTACAGAAAAGATGATTTGGAAAGAATTAAAAAAAAAAACATCTCTTTAGTCTTATGTCCTAGATGTAACGGTTATTTTGGAAGTGGATTTCCGCCAATAAATGAGATTTATGATCTTGGAATCCCAATTAGTCTTGGTACTGATAATGTAATGGCTAACAATATTGACTTATTCGAAGAAATGCGATATTTATATAGAATTTCCCGAGTATTAGCCGTTCATCAGGATTGTAAGAATTTTTCCTCAAAGGATCTACTAGAAATGGTTACCATTACTGCTGCTAGAAATTTGGGATTAGAAAAAGAATTTGGTTCAATTTCAGAAGGAAAATATGCTGATTTCTTTTTAGTTGACCTTTCTGATCCAAATTATTATACATATAAAATTGATTCTGAAAGTATTTACAACATCATCGTTCAAAGAACTAGATCAGAGAATATAAAGAAGACTTACATTAAGGGTGTGGTGGAATTTGAAAGGAAATAAACGACCCTACATAATTTTGAGTGCTGCGATGACAATAGATGGAAAAATCGCTTCTAAAACTGGAGATCCAGATATTTCAGACGAAGAGGATTGGAAATCGGTTCATAAACTTCGAACTGAAGTGGATGCAATTATGGTTGGTAAAGGTTCAATTATATTGGATAACCCAAAACTACATATTAAATATTACGATCATAAAGGTTATTATCGCGTTGTATTAGATAGCAATCTTTCAATACCAATTGAATCAAATGTGGTAAATTATAAGCCTGAGACTTACCCCACTATTATAGTAACGACTGAAAATGCTCCTGTTGATAAGATTAGGGAATTCGGATCCAAAAATGTTGAAATTATAAAGTCAGGTAAAGGGCGTAGAGTTGATGTAGTTGAATTAATGCCCATCTTGTATGACAAGGGAATAAAAAGGATTCTTTTAGAAGGCGGAGGCAATTTAAATTGGAGTTTTATTAAAAATAATTTAGTAGATGAGATTAGAATTGCAATTGCGCCTTGGATGGTTGGAGGTAAAGATGCTGTGAGCTTAGTGGAAGGAGAGGGTTATGCAAAAATGCTTGAGAGCCCAAGATATTGTTTATCTAATGTGAGTAGTAGAAATAACTATGTAACTCTTAACTATAAAAAAGAAAAATGATGAATCTTTCACAGAAAGTAGAAGAACTGGAAAATTTAACAATTAAAAAGTTAAAAGTAAAAATTGAAAGCATTAGAACGGAATTACCAAGAGAAGAACAAAAAGTAATCACATTTTCTAAGAATTTTACTCTTTCTCTTTCGAATTATTGTCAGAATCAATGTGGATATTGTTTCTATAATCAAGCCATACCTAAAGAAAATAATGAACACAATATTGTGTTAATTAAAGAGGAAAAAATTAACGATTTAATTCAGACTGCAGTAAAATGTGGATGTACTGAAGCTTTATTAATGTCTGGCGAAGCTCCTGATACTTTCATAGTAGTGCAAAAGGAATTGAAAAAAAGAAATTATCGTGATTTCTTCCAATTTGTAAGAAATTTATGTGAAACATTGTTAGATGTAAATCTTTTACCTCATACTAATATAGGCGTGCTCTCGTTTGCTCAATTAAAAAGCTTAAGGGAATTTAATGCTAGCATGGGATTAATGATTGAAAGTACTTGCGAATCCCTTTCGAATCCTGGCGGCGTTCACGAAAATTCGCCGAGTAAAACACCAGAAAATCGAATTAAACAAATTAAAAATGCGGGAAAGTTAAAAATTCCCTTTACAACAGGTTTATTATTAGGAATCGGGGAGAAATTTCAAGATCGCGTAAAAGATCTTCTATTAATTAAAGAACTCCATCATAAATATGGTCATATCCAAGAAGTAATAATACAAAATTTTACAGAAAAAATAGGGATTCATTATCGTCCTAATAAGCCTATAACTATTGAAGAAACTCTCAAAACTGCTGGAATTGCAAAGTTAATACTTGGAAATGATATTGCTATCCAAGTTCCACCTAATCTAATTCAAAATTACGAGAAGGAAGCCTTAGAAATGGGAATTGATGACTTTGGGGGTATATCTCCTTTTACTTTAGATTACATTAACCCAAAACATGCGTGGCCTACAATTGACTTCTTAGATAAGATATGCGAAAGTAATGGATATAAACTTATGGAAAGGCTTCCCATATATAAGAAATATATAAATAAAAAGGGTTTTTGTTCAGAAAATATTAAAAAAGTGATAAATAATATTAATCAAAATGTTAGAAACAAAAAAGATTCTTAGAAAAGCTGAAGATTCAGTCGAAATTAGTCCAGAAGAAGCTTTAATTCTTCTAAAACTTACGGGTAAAGATTTCGCAGGTTTACAACAAGTAGCTGATCAAATGTGTTTTGAGAAGAAAAATAATCTCGTGACTTTTGTCGTTAATCGTAATATAAATTTTACAAATATTTGTTATCAAGGATGCAAATTCTGCGCCTTTAGCGTTTCAAATAAAAATAAAGAGAGTTTCTTAAAAACTATTGAAGAAATAAGAGAAGATATTATTGACGCAAAAAAAACAGGATGCACAGAGGTTTGCATCCAAGGCGGGATAAATCCAGAATTAAATTTTGAATACTACTTAGATATTCTGAAAAACGTAAAAGATATTGATTCGAACATGCATACCCACGCTTTTTCTCCCCAAGAAGTATTTCATATGTCAAAAATATACGAAACATCAATAAAAAATGTCTTAAAAGATTTGAAAAAAGCCGGCTTAGATTCTATGCCTGGGACTGCTGCTGAAATCTTAGTCGATAAAATTAGAAGAGTTATTTGCCCAAATAAAATAACGACATCTCAATGGATTGATGTGATAAAATCAGCCCATAAATTAGGTATTCCTACAACTTCGACTATGATGTATGGACACATCGAAGATTTACATGATAGAATAGAACATCTCGAAGTGTTAAGGAATCTTCAGAAAGAAACCTCCGGTTTTACCGAATTTGTTCCTTTACCTTTCGTAAGTGAAAAACCAATTTTATCTAAGTTAGTTGAATACCCTTTAAAACCCAGTTATGGAATGGCAGATTTAAAATTATTTTCAGTAGCTAGAATTTTTTTCAATAATTACATTGATAATATTCAGTGTTCTTGGGTTAAATTGGGTCCAAAATTTGCTCAAGTATCTCTTAATTATGGAGTAAACGATTTTTCTGGGACATTAATGGAAGAAAATATATCAAAAAGTGCAGGCGCGGAATTTGGTGAATACTTATCTCCAGAGGATATAATTGAAATTATTAAAGCGGCAGGAAAACGCCCAGCACAGAGAGATACTCTATATAAAATCTTAAAATTTCACTAAATTCTGTGATCTTGTAAAAGACTTAAAACATACCGTTGTGTAATTAAATCTGAACTTACTTTCCCTAAAACCTTTCCATCCTTAACAACTGGCATAGCAGAAATTTGATATTGTTCTAATTCACGTACAATGTCTAGCATAGTATAATCTGGAGAGGTTGTAATAACATCCTTAGTCATAATATTGTCAAGTTTAACATTGCAACTATTAGAGGCAACTGCTGCTGTTATATCCCAATCGGTTGCAACTCCTATAAGTTTACCTTTAGAAAGAACGGCAACTATACCACTATTTTTATCTATCATTAACTTTGCAGCATCTTGTATGCTACTATGCATATCTATAGTTGGAATCGAAACCATTATATCCTTAGCAGTTCGTTGGCTTTCTTTTGCAGAAAGTCGTTGGATGCTGACACGCTGAGCAGCTGTACAAGGTAGCATGTCTGGGTTAGCTGCTAATAAATCAACTAGTTCAATCATGTTATGGTGAATAACATTTTCTCTATTTTCCTCTCCCGCTATTAGGCGTTGTTTCGATAGTTCAGAAAAGTCATCTTCGTGATCCTTCAGCCATTTTTCTACTGCTTCACGATTTCCTAACATTTTATCCGGTATTTGAAGGCTTTCAGGTGTTTTGATAATATGTTCTTGAGCAGCAAATATTACTCCCCCCGAATTAACTAAATAATCGTTAGCTATCATCACACCTTTTTCTCCATACACTATTTGTTCCATACGGGTTCTAGCTGCCTTTCTATTGGGATCTGGAGAGTATGTATTTGCCCCTTCAATAATTACAGACCATTTTCCCATTCGATCAACTAACATCGATGCGTTATCAGAAGAGCGTACGCCTAAATAATTAAATATTGGAGCAGCAGGTACCATACAGAAAGCGTTCTCAAGAAGTAGGTTGTTAGCGTTTGTGGAAAATTTGGTTGGATGTTTATATCCCTCGGGTGCAATCTTATCTTTAAAATATGTATTAGTAACTATACCTAAATTCTTCCATAAACCGAAAAGTTCTTCAATTGGAAGCCCATTTTCATTATACAAATAACCTTCCAAATCACTTATACCTATTACTTTAGCCTCAGAAATTCGTTCTTTTAGAATATATGAAGCATGTGCTCCAACAGCTCCAAAGCCTTGAATGATTACCGTAAGATTTTTCTCTTCGGGTATTTCTAAATTAGCAAATTGAGGTAGAACTCTCAATCGTGGTAGAATTTTCAACAAAGTTTGCAAAGCAATCACAACTCCACCTGCAGCAGCCCCTAATTCATCTATTCGATTACCACCCATATCAGCTGGTTTAGATACAGCGCTATCCAATCCATTTTCTATAGCAACTAGTTTCATATCAGCATCTTTAGTTCCAACATCTGGACCTGGAACGTAAATATCTTTATATTTTCGTATCAAACGGGCAAAACCGCTAACAATTTTATCGTGCTCTTCAGGAGAGATAGTTTGCTCAGCCACAATACCTGATTTTCCACCCCCATAAGGAAGGTTAGCAGCTGCGTTTTTTAGAGTCATACCACGAGCTAAATTATGTATGTCAGCGGGAGTTATGTCTGGTAACATTCTAATACCCCCCATAGATGGTCTTCCCATAGAAAGGTTATCGAC
>JAUWZR010000232.1 GCA_030615235.1 Promethearchaeota archaeon | reverse complement strand
AGCATCTTGTATAGCCATGTTTGCAATCGTTCTCCCATCGTTAAAATCGTTAGAACTTGTAATTACACATCCAACATCATCATTATTTATTCCTAAATCATTATAAAGTTTCTTTACGACTTCAAATACAAGTTCAGAATAAGTTTGATCTATTTTATCTTCCTCATACTTTGTCTGAGCGACTCCTACAATAGCTACTTTTCCTATCTCTGTCATTTTCACCAAATTTAAATTTAATTCATTAAATAATAAATTGAGTTAATTTTTACTTTTTAAAATTTAAATATAAGTATATTTAATATTTTAATCAACAAATTATATAATTAAATCCAAAAAAAATACAGAGTTTTGAAAAAAATGTCAGAATCTAACCCAGAAAATAAGTTGGTTATTTCAGCAGCATTAGCTGGTGCAATTACAACTAAGGCTAATAATCCAAATGTTCCATATACCGCAGAAGAATTTGGAGTTGAAGCGAAAAAATGTTATGATGCGGGTGCTGCGATTGTCCATATTCACGCTCGAGATCCAGAAAAGGGTAATCCAACGCATGATTTAGATTTAATAAAGGCAGTGTTAAACAATATAAAATCTAAAGCACCCGATTTAATAATCAACCTAAGTTCTGCAATTAGTTCAGTTGCTACTGATAAACAAAGAATAGCGCCGGTTCAAACCTACAAACCACCTTTAGCTTCATTAAATTCTGCGTCCATGAATTTCGCAGTTGGTGACTACAGAACAGGAAAAGTTGGTATGGGAGCAGGAAATATCTTCGCAAATACGTTTAAAACAATTTCGAAATTTGCGAAAGAGATGAAAAAAGCTGGAACTAAACCGGAAATGGAAATTTACGACTTAGGAGGTATGTATAATATGCTTTTCCTAAATAGACAAGAAGACAGATTCACTAAACCACTTCATTTTCAGTTTGTATGGGGCGCACTCGGAGGAATTCCATTTACACCAAGAAACCTCGCTTTAATGCTAGATCTAAAACCTCCAGAAGCTACTTGGAGCCTATGTGGTATTTCTAAGCAACAATTTCCAGCCGGATTGTGTGCTGCAGCATTGGGCGGACATATTCGCGTTGGTTTAGAGGATAATACTCGTGTTATTTCAGGTGAATTAGCTAAAGGCAGTTACGAGCAAGTAGCTTGGGCTAAAAAAGTTACCGAGGCTGCGGGACGAGAAATTGCGCAAGGTGAAGAAGCAAGAAAAATATTTCATCTAAAGCAAGAACATGTGATATTATAAGGATTTGGTTGAATTTAAACTTAAGTTTAATTCTAAACCATTATAATTTTTTTTTATCGTAATTGTTTTACAAGAATAAAAAAAATAAGAAAAAATTAAAAATTAAAAAGTAAAACCTTCAGGTAGTTCTGATTCTGAGGTTCCTTCGACGACAAACCTTAGATCAGTGATTGTATAAGTAGGTGATTTAGTATTAAAGATTGGTAATACTTTTTTATCAAATTCAGGTTCTCCAACGGCTAACACGCTCATTAAGATAGTTACTACGCCTTCAAACTCTATATTTATGAACTTTATAGGCTTTGGAAGAGAATTAAATGCACCAGACCTATGAGTAATAATGTAGGAATGAATTTTTGCAGTAGTTTTTGCTAAATCCGTCATATCAATGACAGTATTCTTCCTCAAACAATCCGGACAATATATTCTGAATGGCTGGTAAATAGATCCCTTTGTGTCACATTTTTCGTTATCACACCGGGTCGCCATTAATTTTCCCTTTCCCAGCCCTTCGAAAAACGGAGCTTCTCCACCGTAAGAATGCATATAAGTCATATCACGAGGGTTGGTTATACCTGCTAATTTTCCAGTATCTTTGTTAAATATTGGTTGATTCGCCTCTGGAATGTGAAAAACCCCTTTTGGTTTATATCTTCCATTAGCTACATCAACAAATCCTTTTTCATTTTCTGTTTTTGGCATCTTTTAATCCTCCTTTAGTAAGTTATTTGGATGCATTAATATTGCGGCTGTGACATGCGAACCGACTCCGGCGTGACTTATTGCTAAGCCTCGTTTAGCACCCTTTACTTGTAAACTAGTCCAATCATCTGGTTTTTTACGACCAAATACGTCCCATTTTTCTTGAGGTTCGTGTATTTCATCCCAGCGATTCCATATGTGGTATCCAATTTCTGCGATTTGCATTAATCCCGTAGCTCCTACAGCGTGCATGCATCCTATTAATCCTCCACTTAAATTACTTGGCAATTTACCTGGCTTTTTGGTCTGTGGGTTGGTAAGATAAGCATCTCCTGATTCAATGTAATCCCTACCCTCACCATATGGGCGTAATCCTACATCTTCATAAGATTGAATATCACTAATTGTAAACGCATCGTGAAGTTCAATTACATCAAGGTCCTCAATTGGGTCTTTAATACCCGCCATTCTATAAGCATAATATGCTGCCATTCTAGCTGCTAAAAATCCTGTGAACCCCGGATACCTATCGGATCCTGGGAATCTCTTTGCTAAATCTTTGTATGTATCGGGTGTTTCGTTTGGTAGTAGCGGGATTGTCATATTTCTTCGATCAGCAACTCTCAAGGTATGACTTCCTGCTGCGATATAAATTCTAAGGGGATTATCCGTGATTTCATAAGCTGTTTTTTCATCGCAAACAATACCACATGCAGAACCTACGCTCATTAAACAGCAATCCAATGCCCTAAGTGGATAGGCAACAATAGGTGAATTTTTTACATCTTCAATGGTAATCTTCATTGGTGCTTGAGCATGGGGGTTCATACGCGCATATCCACGATTTTTTACAGCAATTTCAGCCATCGTATCCCGAAATGAATCCTCTTCCTTTCCAAAGATTTTCCAATACCTTTGAGCCATGACTGCGTAATAGCCTGTGTAAATATGTCCTAGTGGGGTTTCCCAATCTTTATCTGCAGCAGCAGAAATGAGATGGTTTCCCTCATCTGTGGGTACCTCATCCATTCTCTCCCACCCTAATGCAAGAGTACAATCACTGTATCCTGATGCAACTGCTTTTACAGCCTCCCACATAGTGGATCCTCCAGTAGCTCCGCCTGTTTTTACTCCGATGTTTCCAAGGGGATCCAATCCGAGTCTATCGTGGATCACTGATTCCCCTAAGAGCTGGTCTCCAAAATGATCAGCAAAATGACCGTAATAGCATGTATGAATGTATTGTTTTAATTCAGAGGGGGTCATATTGACAAAGTCAGCAGCAGCTGTAAACGCTTGAATACAAAGCTCTTCAGTTCGAGTTTCTGGGAACGCTCGATCAAACTTAGACATCCCTACCGTAGCCAAATATACCGGTCTCATTAATTTAGGAATTTTAAGTTGTTTATCACTAAATTTTATCATTATTTAATCACTTTTGTGTTCAATTTCTTGGTTTATTATGAGATTTTAAACATCTATAATAGATATGATATGTTAATCTCACTTTGATTAAAAGATTTCTAATTATTTTTGCATTAAAATAATGGGAAAAGATTCCTATTTGGAATGTTGAAGATAATTTTAATATTTTAAGGAAATAGTATGATAATTATGGATACAAGAATTAGAGAGTTCGAAAAAATCAAAATTCAAAAATATGTTCCAGAATTGGATTTACTAAACAATCCCGTCCTTAACTCTCAAGAAAAAGAATTCTTAGCAGAATTATATGAATTTATGGAGAAGGAACTCGATCCTGAATTCTTAAAGTTAGAAGAATTGAATTATCTCGTAGAAGAGCCTACTCAAGACAAAAAGAGAGAAATTGTAATTGGTATAATGAAGAAATTATCGGATAAAGGTTATTATTCAACAATACTCAATACCGAAGAATATGAAGTTGGAAGAATTACTAGAAATGCTTTAATAGCTTATGCAATATGCGGTGGTCGATGGAGTGAATACAGCGAGCGATATATCGCTGGAAATTATAGCGTAGAAATGGGTAGGCTTGCGGGAGGTACGCTTTATTGTAA
>JAUWZR010000330.1 GCA_030615235.1 Promethearchaeota archaeon | reverse complement strand
GACGCACTGGAGAGACATTTATGGTAGTAATTAATTCTACAACGTTGTTAGGCTCAAATCCGCTCCGATACATAAAGGATGTTCTACCAATAACGCCAAATCCCATAATTAAAAATCCGATGGCCCATAGAAGGATTATGTTGTTAATTGTTGTTAAAGTTCCAAGGGGCAAAAAACCGATAAATCCTAGAATCCATACCGCTGAAAGCGCTATTAAAATTATGAATATTAAGGTAGGCAATTTATATACAAAAAGATCAGTTATGAATTCACCGGCCATAGATTTTCCTACTTGATGTTCTTTGATTTTTCTTGCTCCGGAAAAATCGTATTCAATAGGAACTCCATATGTTGCACATTGTTCGTTTAATCGTTGGATTCTTTTTGCAGGTAATGGATGAGTGCTGAATACTTGAAAATATTTTGCCCAAGGATTAAATAGGTCCCATCCTGCCGCAGCTTCAACTGCGTACTTTGAAAGTTTACCGTTATTATCCATAGTTTGAACAGCTACATCTCTAGCCTTCTTTGGATCAAAAATTCCTAAACCTCGTAGTGCTCTCACGCTAGATTTTTGTTTCTCCTTAATTTCTTCTTTATTTCCACTTGCGAGTAGACCGTAAGCGATTTTGACGAGCGCTGTTGATAAATGGTTTGGATTTTCAGTTAATTCAGCGGCATGTTGATCGGCGAAATATTCGCGAATTCGACTCACGACCAGAGATATTAAGTATCCGATGTAATAAGATATGTAAGAAACTACAGCTACAACAATTAAAGCTAGAGCAATATAGTTTCCTGCGTCGTCATCTCTAGAGCGTCTTAAACCTGAAAAACGTACTGTATAGTAAGACCATCTGGCTATCGTTAACAGTATTAAAGGAATTGCGAATACTACCGTCATTAAAATGAAATCATTATGTACGATGTGACCTAGCTCGTGAGCAACCACTGCCCTTTGCTCGTGCTCGTCTAAGTAATGTAAGATACCGTCCGTAATTACTAGTCTTGCGGTATTCTTAGACCATCCATATGTAAAAGCTTGAGGGTTTAAGTCGTGAATTATTCCCAATCTTGGGGGTTTAATTTCCCTGATTGCCACGACTTTGTCTATTGCATCAGCTAAATGAGGGTATCGTTGAGCATACTCTCCATATTCGATCCAGTCGATTCGATATATCCACCCAACTATTAACGGTGAAATCCCATATTGTAATAATACGATCGCAATAGTAAATACAATCATCAATAGAAGGCCCAAAAGATTACTAGGTAAAAACCAGACTCCTATAACAAAAACAACGGCATACATAAGTGCAAATAGAAACATTACCGCTAGCGTAGATGCTAATTTTAATCCCATTACGATTCACTAAATATTTTTATTTTGTTATTATATTTTTGAAAAAATTTCTAATTGTTAAATTAGAACAATTATGATATTCATGTAGTCACTAATAAATAATTTTATCTATTTGAATTTGTAAGTGCAAATCAGATTTCGAAAAGAATAAAATAGATTATTTTATTGTTACTTCAACTAAATTTTCAATTATCGTTTTGGTGGTTCTTCTATCGATGCTAAGATGAAGCTTTTATACGAAGCGACAGACAATCTTATAAAACAACAGTTTTATAAGAGTGGTAGCGACATTATCATAGGTAGAACACCAGA
>JAUWZR010000030.1 GCA_030615235.1 Promethearchaeota archaeon | reverse complement strand
CAAGTTGAATAAATCAGATAAGGAATTTACCGGCGGATTTATGGTATTAGCAGGAAATATCTCGTACAACGGCACCATAGAAAATCAGTTAAAGAAGAATACATCAATCATAGAAATCGAATTTTCAAAGATTTTTTCTGAATCTGAAACTGATATCAAGCAGGTAGAAAATATCTATTTAAAATTTATTCAAAATCAAAGACAGTTAATAAATGAATATTTACAAAATTATGAACGAATCTGAGGAAAAAATTATCTCTGGATATATTTCATCCATAAATGGCTCCTTAATAAAGATAAAAGGCTTAGAAGACCAAGTCCGTCTCAACGATTTAGTAAAGGAGTCTAATCATAAAATCTTAGGTGAAGTTATCCAAATTTATTCTGATCATGTTATTGCAAAGGTTTTTGAAAATACTTTTAATTTAAAACTAAATGAAGAAATTATTAGTTTACAAGAACCTTTGTCTATGGAATTAGGTCCTGGGTTATTAGGTCAAATTTTTGATGGAATTCAGAGACCGCTAGAAGCAACATTTTTAGAATCTGACTCACGTGGGTTCTTAAAAAGAGGGGTAGATATTCCATCATTATCACGAAAGAAAAAGTGGATTTTTAAACCTTTGAGAAAGGTTAATGAACGTGTAAATATGGGGTATGTTATAGGAACAATACAAGAAACTCAATTTATAGAGCATAAAATTATGGTTCCTATAGGAGTTTCTGGAAAAATTACTTATATTGCTGAAGAAGGAGAATATTCAATAATTGATGAGATTTACCGCTTGAAAAGAGGAAATGATGAAAAAACCTTTAATATGATCCAAAAGTGGCCAATCACTAAGAATAGACCTTACAAAGAACGAAGTTATCCTCAAGAACCATTAATTACTGGAATGAGAGCAATTGATTTATTATTTCCTATCGTAAAGGGAGGTACTGTAGCTGTTCCTGGGGGGTTTGGAACTGGTAAGACCGTTATCCAACAGTCTCTAGCAAAATGGTGTAATGCCGATGTAATTGTTTTTGTTGGATGTGGGGAGCGTGGAAATGAAA
The DNA here is from genome assembly GCA_030615235.1 of Promethearchaeota archaeon. GTDB lineage: Archaea > Asgardarchaeota > Lokiarchaeia > Sigyniarchaeales > SOKP01 > SOKP01. The sequence continues at coordinate 14,724 of JAUWZR010000030.1, read as the reverse complement.
TCGCAGATGTTTTAAAACAATTTTCTGAAATTACCGATCCTAAAACTGGTCGCTCGCTTCTTGAAAGAATTGTGATAATAGCTAATACTTCAAATATGCCTGTTTCTGCTCGGGAAGCTAGTATATTTTCAGGAGTTACAATAGGAGAGTACTATCGAGATATGGGTTATGATGTAGCAGTTTTAGCTGATAGTACCTCAAGATGGGCAGAATCTTTGCGAGAAATTTCCGGATTATTAGAAGAAATGCCCGCTGAAGAGGGATATCCTGCGTATTTACCCTCAAAAATTTCGAGCTTCTATGAAAGAGCAGGGGTAGTTAATATTTACGGGGAGGACGACGCAGGAAAGAAAAACTATGGGTCCTTAACCATTATTGGTTCTGTATCACCCCCCTCTGGAGATTTCAGTGAACCTGTAACATCAACTACAAAGCGTTTTGTTCAAGCTTTTTGGGCTTTAGATGCAAATTTAGCTTATTCTAAACATTATCCCGCTATAAATTGGTTAAAATCATATTCAAAATATCCCGAATTTGTATCAGATTGGTGGTACGAAAGAGATATTTATTGGCCTGAGATAGATATTGATTGGTATGAATGTAGAAATCAGATAAATAACATTTTATCTCAAGAAAATGAATTGAAAAATGTTGTTCAATTAGTAGGCGAAGAAAATTTACCTAAAAATCAACAATTTATTCTTTTCATTGCAAGACTAGTCAGAAACAGTTTTTTAATTCAAAATGCATTTGATCTTACAGATTGTTTTACGGGAATTAAAAAATTAATTGGACAAGTGAAACTTATTCTACTTCTTTTTAACGAGGGTAAACAACTTCTAAATAGAGGATATCTAATTGAAGATATTAAAGATTTGAAAATTATTAATGAGATTCTAAGAATTGGACGCTCAGTTTCTAACGATGATTTTAAGGCTTTAGAGAGAATAAAAAAGAAACTGATCAATGAAATAGAATCTTTAAAATTACTTCATGGTGTATTTAAGAAAAAATGAGCGTTATATATCGAAAAATTAAAAAAATTATTGGCCCTTTAGTGTTTTTAGATAATAAACACGATGTTCAATACGGTGAGATCGTCAAAATCCATTCAAATGATGGTAAGGTGCGAACGGGGCAAGTTATCAAAATGGACGAAAGTATTATAACAATTCAAGTGTTTGAAGAGACAGCTGGACTATCATCTGAAAACTCTACCATTACTTTTACCGAAGATTCTTTTAAAATAAAAATATCTAGCGATATGTTTGGCAGAGTATTTAATTCATTAGGAAAACCGATTGATATTAACACTAAACAAGTTTTGGATACGGAAATATTAACCGAAATCGAAAGAGACATAAATGGTTTACCAATTAATCCATTTGCTAGAGAATACCCCTCAGAAGTTATTCAAACGGGAGTATCTGTGATTGACGGTCTTTTTACATTAATAAGAGGCCAAAAACTTCCAATTTTCAGTAGTCAAGGAATGCCACACAATTTATTGGCTGCACAAATTGTTACCCAAGCAAAAGTATTAACTGAGGAACCTTTCCTTATAATTTTTTGCGGTATTGGGATTATTCAAGATGAAGCGATTTTCTTTATGAAGAAATTTCAAGAAAGTGGTAACATCCAGAATATCATTTCTTTTATCAATTTTGCTGACGATCCGATAATGGAACGATTAATTGTTCCACGTGTGGCCTTAACAACAGCTGAATATTTTGCTTTCGAAAAAGATATGCATGTTCTAGTTATTTTAATTGACATGACTAATTACGCAGAGGCATTGAGAGAATTGAGTTCTGCTAAAAAAGAAATACCAAGTAGAAAAGGGTATCCAGGGTATCTATACACAGATTTTGCTTCACTATATGAAAGGACTGGTAAAATTAAAGGTAAAAAGGGAACTATCACGCAATTACCGATTTTGACAATGCCTGGAGAAGACATATCTCATCCAATTCCAGATACTACTGGCTATATAACTGAAGGACAATTGGTTTTGAATCGTAATATTGATAAAAAAGGTATATATCCCCCGTTTGAGGTTTTAGCGTCAATTTCACGTTTAATGAAGGATGCTATTGGTGAAAAGACGACTAGAGAAGATCACGCTGATGTTAGCTCTCAATTGTTATCTTCTTACTCCGCGGCTCTTGAAGTTAGAGATCTTATATCTATTGTAGGAGAAGATGGTTTAAATTTTAATCAAAAAGCCTTATTGAAGTTTGGAGAAGCATTTGAAATGTCTTTTTTAAATCAAAGCCATACTGAAAACAGAGACATTGAAACAACATTAGATTTAGCTTGGAAAGCATTATCTCATATTCCAAGGCACCAACTATTGAGAATTCGTCAAGAATTTATCGATAAATACTATGTTGGAGAGGTGTAGATTAAAGCGTCATTTCGTGAATTTAAACCTACTAAAACCAATTTGCTCTTGTTAAAAAAAAAATTAACATTTGCTGTTAAGGGGGAAAACTTCTTAAAATTCAAATTGGAACAGATAATATATGAAATTAAAGAGAACTGGGATAAATACATAAAGAATCGTGATATTTTCATCGATTTATATAAAGAAACTATGATCAAGCTTAACCAAACTTATAAAGAAATGGGAAAAAGAGATTTTATCCTAATTAGCAGTTTAAGTAAGATCCAGTTTCAACCAAAAATAAATATAAAATATACTAAAAAGATAGGCTCGTTAATTCCATTAATTGAATATGAATTGATAAGAGAAGAATTACTTCCTGCCTATTCATTTGAGAATACAAGCCATTATTTGGATGATTTAATAACAGTTTTAATAAAATTTTTTAATCAAATAATCGTTTTTGCTATGCTGGAAGATATAATGCTAAATATCTCTTATTCTTATCGAAAAATAAATCGAAGGATTAGAGGCTTGAAAAACATAATAATTCCCGAATTACGACTCGATATAAAAAAAATTAAAGAGATATTAGAAGAAAATGAAAGAGAAAATTACGTTAGATTAAAAAATACAAAAGACTTAATAACAAAAGAAGTTTAAGTTAGTGAGATTTAACTATGACAGAAAAAAGTAATATGGTTTTGTTTAAGGTTGACATTAATCAAAATTATAAGGACATCCTTTTACAACATTTGGCCCAACTTGGTTTAGTACACATCAAAACTCAACCGGAATTTAGCGAATTATTTGAAAAGGACGATATAATTTTAGAAAAAATTAATGATCTAAGCCAAAGTTTAGAATACTTATTTAAAAATCTCGATATTACTGAATCTGATTTGCAAAAACTAAATATTGAGCCAGATCAAAGGAAAAAATTTGAAGTTAAAGATATTAGTAATTTAATAAGCCAATTAACAAACGAAATTAACTATTACTCTAACCGAGTTGATGAGTTAAAAAAGTATCGTACCTCAATTGAAATAGAACTAGAAAAAATAAATACAATACACGCCAGTTACCTCTTTTTAGAAAAATATAAATTAACCAGAGACAAATTAAATGAATTCCACCATTTAGAATTTAAAGCTTTTACTACATTTTCAAAGAATTTGGAAAACATAGAGAATATATTCGAGTTTTCTCATTTCCCTAATTTTCTTCATTACGATTATTTGACTAATGATAGATTAGCATTTTTTATAATATATCCAAAGGAACAGGAAGAAGAATTCAGAGATAGAATCCGCATAATTCATGCAGAGGAAATGCCAATACTAAAAAAATATTTACTTTCAACCGGAATAAACTTTCCTCGAATTGCAAAAGAAATAAAGTTTATTATAACATCTTATAACAAGAATCAAAAAGAGTTGGAAAGGTTAAGGGATGATAACCTACTTCTTTTTGCCGCCGCCTATGAAATCGTTCAAAATCTAGAAGAATACAACTGGGTTTCACATCAATTCGAAGTTTTACCTTTTAATCGAAGTAGTTTGAGCTTTTACCTTCCTAGTGAGAAAAAAGAGGAAATTCAACAAGGATTATTGGGAAAATTTGAGGATAAAATAACGATTGAATCGATTGATATCAAAAAGCATAAATTTGTAACATTAAAAGAAGACATAGATCATGTACATTCGGGGAAATTGAAAGATAAAAAGGATGATTCTGATTCTAAGGAAGAATCTACTGAGCACGAGGAGAAAAAAAAGGATTTGAGAGATAGTGCCCCTACTATTATGAGAAATAACTTCTTGGTTAGACCTTTTGAAACCATTACTAAAATGTATGGAGTTCCTACTTACTCTGAAATTGATCCTACACCTATAATTGCGATAACGTTCCCAATTTTATTTGGTATAATGTTTGGGGATATGGGGCACGGTTTAGTTTTAATTATATCGGGTTTAGTTGGTTGGTTAGTTTTTAGAAATAAAAAAGGGAAAGATTTTTTAAATTTTTGCTGGATCATTTTATATTGCGGAATTGGTGCTGTAATTTTCGGATTTCTCTATGGTGAATTCTTTGGCATGCACGAGATAAAGTTATTAAATACCGTTTTTATGCATTTAGAACCGGTCACTATTCCCATAATAAATATTACTCTAAATAATCCATTAGGTAACATTATGACCATTTTCAAGTTTGCCGTATTAATTGGAGTATTTCACCTTAATCTGGGTTGGTTTGTGCAATTTTTGAACTATTGGAATCAATCTAGGAAATTTTTAGGTTTTACTGATTCTTTAGTGAAAATAATCCTATTGACTGGGGGAACGATTTTAATTTTTACTTATGGTTTTGATATTTATACCTGGTTAGAACCACCTTACCCAATTCTTCTGCCATTAGTTCCTGGTATATTATTAATTGTTTTAAAACCATTTGGTAAGATATTCCACTTATCTTATTTAAAAGAAGAGACGGTTGGAGGACTTATAGGTGAAGGTACTATGGAAGCGTTTGAAACTTTATTGTCAATCATGAGTAATGCGGCTTCTTATATAAGATTACTCGCTTTAGCCCTAGCACACATATCTCTAATGATTGCAATTATAGCTATGGGTGATTTAGTTCAAGGTGAAGGTATTGTTAACGATATCGTTAGTATATTTGGTTCTATATTTGGTAATATGCTTGTTATATTGCTTGAGGGATTATTAGTTTTTATAAATGCAATGAGACTTCATTTTTATGAATTTTTCTTTAAATTTTATCAAGGAAGTGGCGTGAATTATATTCCATTCTACTCAGAAGATAATTATTCTGTAATTATTTTCGAGGTAACTAGCATCAAAGATGTAATTTCCGAAGAAATTGAAAGAGAAATTGAATCAAAAGAAACACATGATGACATAATTAAAGCAGAAAAACTAATTTCTAAAAAATATTTTTAATATAAACTTTATTTCCAAATGTTTAAAGAAATAACATGGCAGAAAAAAACATTTATAACGAAAAGAAAGAAAGGAAACTTCTTAGAATCTTATTATTAATCATATTTCAGTCTATTATGATCTTTTTATATTTTGTTTTAGTTAATCTCGGGATTAACCCATTCCTTGTAATCTTAATGTTAGCTTTCGTATCTTTAATCACTATAGGTTCTTTTTTCATGAAGAACAGAAAGAAATCAATTTATTCCGAATTATTTCCCGACAAAAAACGGAATAAAATTCAACGCCCCCCCAGAAAAATAGAATTGAAAATAAAAGCTGGGTCTGAGGTTTTTGAAAAAACAAAATTTCGAGATGTTAACCTTGATTTTAAATATCGAAAAACTCTCATTAATAAATGCGAAAATTGTGGAATGATCATAACAAGTCATAAAAAAAAATGCCCTATATGCGGTAAATCTATAGAACTAAAAGAGCTTATTAAGAAATGTAGCAGTTGCGGGATGACCATTCCAAAATCTACAAAAAAATGTCCTATTTGTAGGACAATAACAATATAATTCAGAGAAAAATGTCCTATTAAATGGTAAAAAGTTAAAATGATTGTAGAAAGTAAAGATCCTCAAGAAGGGTTCATATCTGCAGTAAATGGGTCACTTGTGGAAATCAAAGGCTTGGAGAATTATGTTCGTCTTAACGATCTAATTAAAATAAGTAATCATAACTTCCTATGTCAGGTAATTCAAATTTATTCAAACCGGATAATCGCTCAATCCTTTGAAAATACTAATAGTATAAAATTGAACGAAAAGGTTATCAGTCTTCACGAACCCTTATCTATGGAATTAGCACCTGGGTTATTAGCAAATGTTTTTGATGGAATACAAAGACCTTTAGACCTTACGTTCGAATTTTTTCAAGAAGGAAGATTAAACAAAGGACTTGAATTTCCTTCTCTTTCAAGGACTAAAAAGTGGCATTTTATCCCCAGTAGAAAAGAAAAAGATACTGTTCTTAGTGGTGATGAGATTGGAACAGTTCAAGAAACTTTAATGTTAAAACACAGAATTATGGTACCACCGGGGTATTCTGGAATTATATCTTACATTACCGAAGAAGGGGATTATACGATTGTTGATGATATTTATAGCTTGAAAAATGGTACGGATGAAAAATCTTTTTGCATGTTGCAAAAATGGCCAGTAACCGAGAGAAAGCCTTTTAGCCAAAAAGTTCAACCAAGAGAACCACTTCTGACTGGCGTTCGTACAATAGATTTATTATTTCCTGTAGCTAAAGGTGGAACTTTTGCAGTACCTGGAGGATTTGGAACTGGAAAAACTATTATCCAGCAAAACATAGCTAAGTATTGCAGCGCAGATTTAATTGTATTTATAGGCTGCGGAGAGCCCGGAAATGAAATAGCTAATTTTCTTAAGCAATTCTCTGAAACAATAGATCCTGACACTGGAAGGCCGTTATTAGACCGTATAGTCTTAATTGTGAATACATCTAATATGCCAGTGTCTGCTCGTGAAGCAAGTTTATTCTCAGGAATCACAATAGCGGAATATTACAGAGATATGGGATACGATGTTGCGGTTATAGCAGATAGCATTTCAAGATGGGCTGAATCATTAAGAGAGATATCCGGGTTACTAGAAGAAATGCCTGTTGAAGAAGGCTACCCCGCATATTTGCCCTCTAAGTTATCAAGTTTTTATGAAAGAGCAGGTATTGTTGCAACTTTAGGACGCGATCCTAGTGGTAAAAGTAGAAAAGGATCAATAACGATAATTGGCTCAATATCTCCTCCCGCGGGGGATTTTAGCGAACCAGTAACATCCGCTACTAAACGAGTTGTTCAAGGAATATGGGCACTCGATCCTAAAATGGCATATTTAAAGCATTATCCCGCCATTAGTTGGATTAATTCTTATTCAAATTACCCTGAATATGTAGCAGAATGGTGGGATGAAATTGATAAAGAATGGCCGGATATAAAATTAAACTGGTTTGAATGTAGAAAACAAGTAAATGAAATATTAGCAAAGGAAAACGACCTTAAATACATAATTCAGCTTCTAGGACAAAAAAACTTAGCTGAAGATCAAAAATTAGAACTCTATATAGCCAATTTAGTAAGAAATGCTTTTTTTATACAAAATGCTTTTAATGAAGTCGATAGCTTTACGAGCAGCAGGAAAATGTTAGGACTTATCAAGATTATCCTTCTCTTATATAATAGTAGCACACAACTAGTAAAGCAAGGCTTTTTAATAGACGAGAAAAAATGCGATGAAATCCTTAACGAGATTATGAGAATTAGCCACTATGTTCCTAATGATGATTTTAAACCGATCGAAAAACTTAAGGATGAAATCCTAAATAAAACAGTAAGTTTAGTCTTTAATATTCATCGAAAGTAAAGATTATCCAATTAGTTATTTTTTAAATCCCAAATTAAGGTTTGAACCATTCAAAGAAGTAGTAACTCATAGTTAGCGGATTAGCGATCACAAATTTCTTTCTTACTGATGTTGCCAAACGCCCAGCTCGGACCATATCAATAGCAGTTATCTTGGAGTCATGTGGTAGTACATGTGCAATAAATGGTGAATGTTCTAATCCCGGACCTTTTTTATATACCACAAAATCGGCTCCAAACTTAAGTCCTGGACGAGGAATATAGCCTTTTTGCCGTAAATCTTGGTAAATTACAAATTTTTCTTCAAATTTATGGTGAATTTTTTTACAAATATTATAAAATTCGTCATGAGAGTAAATTTTATCTAATTTTGGGTCAAAGATTGTAATTTTATCATTTTTCAGCAAAAAGAGTGCTTCGATTAAGGATAATTCAGAGGGTTTAGAAAAATACTCTAAACGGGGTTTACTTATCCCCAGAGGAGACCCAAAGAATTTCATTTTAACGTATAAATATGATGCAAAGAGATGGTTAAAAACAATCACACGGTTGTTTAAATATGTAGTTGGTATTCTTTCTGGGATATCATTTTCATCTATATCTTCTAATGAAATAGAGGGTTCTTTTTCGTCAGTCATCTAATAAGATTTATTAAAAATTGTTTAATAATCTTTCAATTTGGTTTCCAACAGATGAAAGTATATAAATTTTTAAACAAATGTTATTACTAACAAAGTGAGAAAATTGGGAATAAGAAAAGCATCACATGCGGGAAGTTGGTACCCTAAAAATCGTGAAAATTTAATTAGAGATTTAGAATTTAATTTTTCTGAAAGTGAATTTGGGCCCGGTTTGTTACCTGAAACATTAAATCAAGATACAAGAACAATAATAGGTGGAGTTTCTCCTCACGCAGGATACGCCTTTTCTGGAAGATGTGCAGCTTTTACTTACTTAAATCTCTTTAAAGAAAAAATCCCCGATACTATTATTGTTTTGGGAACTGACCATGTTGGCTATGGAAAAGTGGCTCTATTAGGAGATGGAGCTTGGGAAACACCTTTAGGAAACTTACTAATTGACGATGAATTATCTAAAAAGATTTTAGATACAAGTGATATTATTGTTGAAGATCCTTCTGCCTTCACCGGCTTCATGGAACAAGAACATAATATTGAAATACAATTACCTTTCATTAAATATTGTGCTAAAGAGAAAGATGTAAAAATAGTAACACTAAAAATAGGAATTAGAAGGGATTACAGCGTATTTGAAAAAATAGCTACTGATATTTCTGCAGCAATTAAGGCATTAAATAAAGATACTGTTATTGTAGCATCGTCTGATATGTCACATAAAGAAGTTTTTGATAAAAATCAATTAAATGAGTTTAAGAAATATGATCAAGATGTTATTGATGCTTTTGTAGATTTGAATCCAAAAAACACTCTTTCAGCTGCTTCAAAAACAACCGTGTGCGGAGCCCAAACAATAACGACTTTAATGTTAATTTGTGAAAAATTAAACGCAACGAAAGGTGAATTGTTAAAATATTATACTAGTAGCGATATTAGAGGAGGATATGGATATTGTGTTGGGTATTTTTCAGGGATTATGGTAAAATAAATTAAAAATAAAAAACCTAAAATTAAAGAAAAAATTTTGTGAAATTATGCCAGACGAGGAGAAAGTCGAAGATTTTATTTCTCTATGGAAAAAGAAATTAGCGACAGATGATGTGCCCTCCTTAATTGGAGATATACAAAAAGAGAACGAACAATTAAGAAAGAAAATTGCTGCGAACATAGAATTGTTTACTAAATCTGAGGAAATACTTAAAAAATCAGTTGAAGAAAAAGAGAAACTTAAAATTGAAAAAGATGAAGCTGTAGCAGAAATAGCTATGAAATTAAATGATATTAAGCAAGAAAATTTAGAATTGGGACGGAAAGTTAAAAGTATGGTAAAAGTATTGTTAGAGAAGGATGAAAAAATAAAATCAAAGGATTCCTTAATCTTAAATTTGCAAACTCAAGCACCTACAAAAACCGGAACAGATTCTATGACAGAAAATATAAGTATTGAGGAATTGGAATATGAGATATCGAAAAAGGATAAAACCATACAAAATTTAGAGAAAAAAACGACAGAATTATCAAATAAAGTAGAACAACTAAACCAAGACTACAGAGAAGAATTGAAAAGTAAACCCGTCGATTATGTAGTCCAAACGAGTGCTCCTGAACAAAAGGTGATTAAACCTATGCCTCCTGAGACTTCTATTGAACCACTTGAAACTTTATGCCAAGATCTTCAATCAGATTTGACTAAATACAAACGCATTGTAGAAAATTTAAAGAAAGAAAAAACAGAACTTAAAAACGCGTTAGAAGGAAAAGGTTATCACTTCAGCGATAAAGATTTAGAGGAACTAAAAAAAGAAAACGATACCCTCAAAAAAGACCTTGAAGAAATGCAAAAATCTTTCAGTAAGGGGAAAAAAGAAGCAGCCCAAGTTGATACTAAGCAGCTTGAAATACAAATTATAAATCTCGAAAATAAACTAAGAGAGAAAGATAGCACAATAGCTGATTTAAAATTATCAGCAATTTCACCAACTGATGTCTCCGGCAATCCAATGGCAGAACTAGTTGAGAATTTGCAAAAAAATATAAATCAGTTAAAAACTACGATAAATGAAAAAGATAGAAAAATTTTAGAATTAAATAAAAGAATTTCTCACATGTAACTAATAGCCTTTATCCAAATTTATTAAAATCACTCTTATTTTAAATATTTATAAATTAAAATTCTTAATTCAGACTTAAACCATAGATTAAGGTTTCAAATATTAAGAATAAGTAAGTTTTTTCAATAATAAGATATTAAAAATAGAAAACATGGATATTCGGAAGAAAAATATATTATCAACTGTCAATATCTATTTTGTCGGGCACTTAGCAGTTGATAGTATTGTTAGATTTAAGCAAAAAAGAAAACCATCTTTAGGTGGAAGTGTTACTTTTGGCTCTTTGTCTCTAAAAAAGTATGTAAATTCGGTGAAAATTGGGATTATCTCAAATTTAGGAACTCTCAACTTCGATAAATCACTATTAAGGCGATTTGACGACAAACTTATAGATCTCAGGGGCGTTAAACCATTAAAGATTGCCAATACTAAGTTTTTACTCGATTATTCAGATCATTCTAGAACATTAACCCTCAAATCTAGGAGCCCTAATCTTATATTTGAGGATATTCCTGATTTCTATCTATCAAATCATCCTCAAATTATCGTATTAGCTCCATTATGTAACGAAATTTCTTATGAGTATGTTTCAAAAATATTACGGAAATTTCCAAAAGCTTATTTTGGAATAGATTTACAGGGCTTTATCAGAAATATTGATGAAAGCGGGAAAGTGTCATATATCAGAGAAGAATCTACTATTGCGAACATAACAAAAATAATTAAACTAATAGACGATCGGTTAATTCTTAAAGGCTCTGAAATTGAAATGAAGTTATTATCGAATCAAAAGAATCCAAACAAGATAATGGAATGGTTCAATATTTTTGATAATGAAGCAATATACATAATGACAATGGGAGAGGCAGGTTCAATGATAATGAAACGAGGAGAAAACCTGAAAAAAATCCCCGCCTATAAGCCCAAGAGGGTCGTGGATGAAACTGGCCCTGGTGATGTTTATTTAGCTATTTTTTTATATGAATTAATCAATTCTGACATGACATGGAAACAAATAGAAGAAATAGGACATACCGCATCAGCAGCAGCATCTTTCTTAGTAGAAAAAAAGGGTCCTGAGGGATTTGAAACAAAAAATAAAGTATTGAAAAGAGTTAGAAGTAAGAATTATATCATTTAATTCATTTTTAGGATAGTGTCATGCATATTAACAGTCATTTTAGTGTAGGAATAATATTCGCTTCAATTTTAAACTATTTCTACAGCTTTTCTTTATTTGAATTCGCTTTCATCGTATTATTTTCCTTTATTTGCGATCTTGATGTATTTTTTGCTAAATATGCAATAAATCACAATCACAGGATGCTTATTTCTCATTCAATAATTCCTGGTTTTCTCATGATATTGTTTGGAATAATTATTAATTGGCCAGTTTTAGCCTTTAGTGGTGTAGCATATTCAATCCATGTTATTATAGATACACTTGATTGGGGCACTAACTTCTTCTACTTTCAAAAGAAGCAAATAGGTTTGAAATTGTTAATATCAAAAGAGGAATTTGAAAACCTACCTAAATATTTGTCAGAATTTAAAAAAGCAGAATCTTTTTTCGACACAAAATATTATAGTAGCAAGGTGAATTTGGGAATCGAAGCAATATTATTTATACTTATGTTTGTATTTATTATCTTGTTTGCCTTTCAATATATTTTTATTATAACCCTTTATTTTATAGGACTTTTTTTCCATTTAACTCGACATCTTAAATTAAAACGGATTGAAAGCAAGTAGGTACGATTTTAAAATCTTTCATTGATGTTTTTATAAAATAAATCATTTGTTTTTTTATATTTTTAAAACATTGAGAACGTCAAGAAAAGATGAAATTGGTTGTAATAGGTGGAAATCCTGCTGGTTTGAGTGCTGCGAGTGCAGTAAGAAGAGCACATCGCGATTGGATAATTGATGTTTACGAAAAAGGACCTTACATTTCATATGGTTCATGTGGTCTTCCTTATTATATAAGTGGAATCGTCGAAGATCGAGATAAGTTAATTACTATTACCAAAGAACAATTTCTAGAAAAAAGAAACATTCCAGTTCACATTTATCAAGAGGTATTATCTGTAAATTTTAATGCAAAAATAGTTAAAGTTAAAGATATTAAGACTAATGAAATTTTCGAGAAAGGCTATGATTACTTGGTAATTGCGACAGGTGGTAAACCCAAAATACGTCCGGAAATAACTCTTGAACATAATAATATCTTTCATGTACATACTATAGAGGATGCTGACAGAGTGAAAAATTCTCTAATCAGAAATGATTTCAAATCTGGAATTCTTCTTGGAGCAGGCTATATTAATCTGGAAATGATTGAAGCATACAAAGCACTAGGTATTGATGATTTAACTATAGTTGGACCCAGACTGATTTTTAGGACAAAAAGTCAAGATTATATTAAGGAAGAACTTGAAAAACATGGAATCAAAGTAATTCTGGGGAAATACGTCAAAAGCCTTGAAGCTGTTTCAGACAAACGATTAAAGATTTCTTTAGGGAATGGAGACTCTTTAGAAGCAGATTTTGTTCAAATATCTATTGGTGTGGTACCGAATACGGATATTTTTAACAATACAAAACTGAAAATGGTGAGAGGTGCAATAATCGTAGATGAATATATGAGGACTAATGTTGAAAATGTATTCGCAGCTGGTGATTGCACTATGGTTTATCATCAGATTTTAAAACAAAATATGTATATCCCCCTTGCTCCCGCTGCAAATAAACAGGGAAGAATTGCTGGAAACACTATAGCAGGCAACAAAGTTGATCCATTTCCTGGCGTAGTTGGAACCTCCGTTTGGAAGGTATTTGATCTATATTGTGGAAAAACGGGGATCACAGGAGCAGAAGCTAAAGGTTTAGGATACGAAACGGATTCAGTTTTGATAGAAAGCAATGAAATCGCTCATTATTATCCAAATAGAGGAAATCAATTCGAACTCAAAATGACTACATATTTATTATTTAACGTGAAAACTCATCATCTGTTAGGAGCAGAGATTACGGCACCTTCTCCTTTAGGCGGAAAGAAAATTGATGTTCTAGCAACAGCATTAGCAGCTAAAATGAAAATAGAAGATATTCAGAAACTTGATCTTTCGTATGCACCTCCCTTTGCCCCAGTTTGGGATTCTATTCTTATAGCCGCGAATGTGGCGAGAAAAAAATGCCGTTAAAATTATTAAAACAAAAATATTGTGTATGTTAAATTACAATTAAACTAACTATATTAATCTTTAATACCTTCATCTGTTATTGAAAAAACAGCTTCTGCTTCTGCTAAATGTGGTGCGTCGATCAATTTTGCTACTCTCTGTTCTCCTTTTCCTTTTCTTAGATATATTCTTACAGTAGCACCATGAGCGATAATATGACCACCTGTAGCCACTGTTGGGTTTCCATAGAATACGTCAGGTCTCGAAGAAACTTGATTTGTAAAAATTACAGCTAGCTCATCAAAAATTTCTGTTAATCGTAATAAATCGTGGATATGAACGTTGAGAATTTGTTGTCTATTTGCTAAAGTGCCTCTTCCTATATATTCACTCCGAAAATGTCCTATAATCGAATCCACGACTACTAATTTAATATTTTTCTCTTTAACTATTTTTGATGCTTCTTGGATTAATAATACTTGATGATCGCTATTGTAGGCCCTCCCAACAATGATATTTTGCAATATTTTGTTATAATCTAAATCTTTCGCATTCGCCATTTGAATTATTCTTTCAGGTCTAAAGGTTGATTCAGTATCGATGTAAAGGGCATTACCTTCAAGTCCTCCTTCATTATAAGGTAATTGGACATTGACGCAGAGTTGATGAGCTAATTGAGTTTTTCCTGTTCTATATTCACCATAAAATTCGGTTACGGATCCCGGTTCGATACCTCCTGCTAATATTTCGTCTAATGTAGAACTATTTGTTGTCAATTTATTCATTTGTCTTCTCTTTTCCCAGATTATATCAGCACTTTTGAAGCCCATGTTTTCAATGTCTTGAGCAGCTTTAATTATTTTCTGAGCAGTTTTTTCCCCTATCCCCGCATTTTCCATCAATTTAGTAATTGGATAAATAGCTAAAGTCCTAATTGAAATAATTCCCGCTTCTTGCAATTTTTTTACGGTAGTATCCCCTACTCCGGGTAGGTCCTTAAGATTATAAACTATTTC
>JAUWZR010000188.1 GCA_030615235.1 Promethearchaeota archaeon | reverse complement strand
AAAATAATATCTCGTGAGATAAGTTGAACTGTCCTAATTGTGGAACACAAATAAATGATTTAAATGTAAAGTTTTGTGAAAGTTGTGGTATTGAATTATCATTAAAAAAAGAAACTAATAATACAAATGAAAGAAATATATTGAAAACATTATCAAGAAGGAAACACTGTTGTTGATTCCATTCTTCTTGTCTTAACTTAAATTCAAATTTCATTGATTTTCTAATATTTAATGTAAAAAACCAGATCAATAATTTTATTTCTTAACATTTTTAGGTTTAATCCATATTTCTAAAATTAAAAATATTATTAATCCTATCCCTGTTATTAGAGCTCCTACAATAAAAGCAGATTGATAAGATATAACTTCCTCAAAACCGCTATTGAGTAGAAAGTCTATCAACGGACCTGATATAAAAGTACCAGCTAAACCCCAGGAAAGGAAAAAAGTCGTGTTATATACTCCAAATAATTTTGCCCTTACCTTGGAAGGTATCAAGTTAGATGCAATAACATAAGAGGCTGCATAAATAATAACTTCACCCGTACCTATAAAAAAGCTTCCGACAAATATGAATGTTAAATTATCAGTTAATCCCGTGATGATTAAAGCGAAGATAGCTAAACTCACACCTAATATTAGAGTTCGAGAATGACCAAACTTTTTACTTAAAGTACCAGCTAAAAATCCAATAGTTAGCACTGCTAACGATCGAGTGTTTGCAATATAACTCAATAATATGCTATCTACAGCAAATCCAGTATCTAAAATTAAATATTGACTATAGATCGTTGCGATTGAATTGCGTCCAAAATTAATAAACGTTAAAGAAATAATGAAAACAATGAAAATAGCTTTAAAATTAAAGTTTTGCGATGTGTTTTCATTATTCTCAACTTCTACTTTCTCTATATATTTAATTCCTCCTTCGGGCGTGAAAATCATAGGAATAGAAGATATAAACATAACTAGCGCTGCCACAAAGAATAGCGGTCCATCACGAAAGCCAAAACCGCTATTATAGAGTATTCCTCCTATAGATATTCCTATTATTCTTCCAAATCCACCAACACTGGTTAATTGCCCCATAATTTTACTACGATCCTTAGATGGATAAATATCACTAATGAGTGCGCTCCAACTGATATTAGACATTGACCAAAACGCTTCAATACACATTAATCCAATAATAATGATGTATCCCGCTATTAACAAGTTAGAGACAATTGAGTGAACAAACCAGACCATGATTGTTCCAATCCCTGCTAAAACCTCTCCTAATATGATAAATGTTCTACGTTTTTGGAATTTGTCACTTAGTGGCCCCCAAACAAAATTTTGAAAAATTACACTCATTAACATTGGTAATGTTGCGTATAAAGTCGTTTCAGTTACAGATAAAAGCAAAAAATCTCTCATATAAATAGACAGGTAAGTGTAAAACATACCCCTTCTAAACATCGCCAGCATTTGAAAGGAAGAAAGCCCTAAAAATGTGCTCCTCAGTGAGATTTTTGGATTGAGAGAGGGCATGATTAAGAATCAAAGATAAATATCAATGTTTTTTTTAGGAAAGATTTTTAAGATTTCTGGTAATTCTACTCCAAATCTTATCCCCTCAATGATTTCAACAAACTTAGGATAGAAATTATTAAAGTTTTTGTAAATTTCATTCCATGCCCTTTGTTCTTCGGTATTCTCGCCAATCTGCTTCCTGAGTTTAGGAAAAATAGCTTTTGATTTCTTCCGATTTAAAAATTTTAAAAATTGTTTCGTTACTGTAATACTTATCTTTTCGTATACTTCTGGTCTAAAATTAGCCAGGCTGTAACTCAAGTCATCATCCGCAATTGGAAAGAAATTGATACGCTTATCTTCAGGTTCATCTGGATTTTTCTCTAAGCTTAGTTCTATATCTTCCCCTGCAATATTTTCTAGTATGGGAAAGAGTTGGCCCGGAGTAATGCGAGTTTCCATTTGAATTTGAGACGCGATTTCTGAGATACAGTAATGGAAATCTCTGAATTGGTTTTTATTTTCAATTCGATATGCGTATTCTTTCTTTAATATATCTATGATATTATTTTTTAATGCTTGAGGAATTTCTTTTTGAGTAAAGGAAAGTGACATATCCTTTTGCTTTAGTTCAAAAGATAGTTCATCTTTTTGTTTTTTCGTATAATCCGAAGTTAGAGAAGAAATAAATTGATCCGAAGCTTTATTCTGGTTCGTATCAACATGTAAGTCGAGTTGTTTAGGTTTGTCCGATCTCATGGTTGTGAAGAGTCGATCAGACAGATATTTTTTTGCTTTCTTCTGTGCTACTCCTTTTTTATCGAACTTTTCGAGAACCGAAGTAAAGTCCACGAATTTTTGATACCGCCCTTGATCGTCTTTTACATCCGTCAGATTAATATTCATGTTAATCCTCGCTAGAGATCCAACCAAAGAATATACATTATTTTTAGAAAGTTTAGTAGCTCTAATCAACTCGCGATCTAAAATCTCTAGAGGAAAACCCGCACCTCTTCGTAAATACTCGCTCTTTAATAATTTATAAACTATATCCATACTCTGCTCTTCTTGATCTACCGTTTCTTTCTGCAAACGAATAAACATTGAAGTTTCATGCGGTTTTAAGTAATATAATAGCAGAGTACTCCCTAGGAAAATAATCATTATTATAGAGATAATAAATTTATCTGCCATGAAAAACTGTCCAAGGGGAGTAATTATCTGATTTGGAATTTGTGTTTGTAAAGCATAACGAGTAAGAGTTTGAGAAAGAACGCAGCCTAAAATTAAAAGTATTAGACCATCTCTTTTAAATATGAGTAGTTTCCATTCTATTGAACGCCCTAATTTTTTAATGATTCTATACAAGAAAAACATAGATACCGCAAATTCTATGATAAATATAAACCATATTGTAGAACTATTCGCACTTACAGTCGCTTTTAGGGCGGTAATGGTTACTGGATTTAAAATTAAGAATAAAGATAACTGAAAGACCTGAAAGAAAAATATGAATAAAACAATTAAAGAAAAAGTATAGTTATCAAACAATCCTGCCCTCTTTGTCTCGGCTCTTCGTCGTGTAAATACGAATTCAAATATAATGAACAAGAGAGTTAAAATTAAACTAAAATAAATCAAAGGCATTATTAAACGCATTTCTAACTCATAAACTCTAACTGCTTCACTGGGAGCAAAAGGACCGAAAAAATCAAGAGAAATGTAAACTAACAGAGCACGATAAAACAAGGCCATTACAACTAATACTCCTAGAATAAAATATGGAGCAATAAAAGCCAAATATCGGCGAATAGCAGAATACTTAGCTATAAACTTAGCCTCTATTTTAGTTGCAAACTTTCTGGAATACATGTAAAAGCGAAAACTTAGTAATACAAGCCAGATTGTTGACAACCCTAATAAATAGATTATTAAATTTGTGTTTATGTTGTAGATATATAGGAAGAGAATAAAGAAGCCCGAAATAATTCCAACATATAAAATAATCTGTTTAATCGCTGAATGTTTTTCAAAAATGAATATTCTAATTTTATCAACGCTAAACAATATAGATAATACGAGAAAAAAAGCTACCAATGCATTTCCAAAAACAAATGGGTTTCCAAAGGTAAGAACAATCAAATATGTACCTGGAAAATTTATCCCTATTAATACTAAAAAAGAATAAATTAAAAAAATAGAGTATAGTCCAAAGAATTTCCTCTCTCCAAAGTATGATTTAGGAGGTTCCTCTCCTTCTACATAAAGTTCTTGTATAAAAACTTTACGAATTTTCTCTTTAAGAGAATCTTTTATCTTTGATAACCGTTCTCTACCATTCATTTTCATCGAAAAAATAAGTTTAATGAGGGAAAATGTTTTATTAGAATTAAAAAATTATTATTTTCTTAAATGAATTAAAATAAATAAAACCAATCAAAATGCAAATCAGTATGTAATTCACAGCTGAAAATTTAAAAGGCTTCAATAATTTATGTAATGTAAATGGGTAATCAACCAGATAAACCAGATAAAGAAAGTTTGATAAAACTGGTCAAACAAGCCATTGAACTTTTGGCTGAGAAAAATATATCAGAGATAGTTATCTTGTCCTCATATAAAATAAATTCAGTATTGAAAGATAACTATGGCGTGGATATTAAGGCTGATCGCATTGGTAGGGTTCTTTCTTCTATAGCTAAAAGGAATCAACTCAAGAGATTATCAACACAGATTCCGAAATTTCA
Source organism: Promethearchaeota archaeon (assembly GCA_030615235.1). GTDB lineage: Archaea > Asgardarchaeota > Lokiarchaeia > Sigyniarchaeales > SOKP01 > SOKP01. Next base: position 734 of record JAUWZR010000188.1, on the reverse strand, counting down.
ACTACAAATATCTAAAGTTGCAAGACTTCAGTATCCCGAGTTGTCGTAACAATAACAACTATTGCTTAACCTGGGCTGACTGATTAAATTTATAAAAAAAGTAGAAATCCTATTATTTCTTAATGTTTCGGAAATCAGGAATTATTTTTTGTAATCTCTCAATTAACTCTTCAAGTTCTACAAAATCTTCATTAAAATTATCTAATTCTGAAATTATATTATCCAAATTGGTAGTAATATTTATTTCAAAGGGATGATTGATTGCACTTATTCCTTTTAACATATCGATAGAAAGGTTTTCTATATGATTCGTTAAATTTGAGATTTGGTTTGCTGATTCTTCAATTTTCTCTTTTGTGTTTCTGTCAAGTTTAGATAGCTCGTACAGTTTATTAATGGATTCATTGAGATTATTCTTTATAGATTTGGAGGTATCACTGATACTGTGTTCTAAATATTCGCTAATTTCACTTTTTAAGATTTCGCTAATCTCGTGGGTATTCGATTTTAATTCTTCTTGCCCCTCAAGACGTTTTCTTACATATCCCTCCACTTTTTCTTTATATTCATCTATCCTTTCTTTAAATTTTAAGTCAATCCATTTTTCTACTTTTTCGAAACCCCTATTAATTGCGGAATTCATTTCTGATAGCGAGTCATTTATTTTGTAGAGACCTATTAAAGCTCCATCATTAAATTCCGTAGACCATAATTCTAATTCTGATTTATAATTA
>JAUWZR010000208.1 GCA_030615235.1 Promethearchaeota archaeon | reverse complement strand
GGTTGTACAGTTGTTCTAGCATTAATTCCAGAAAATGTAAAGTTATACATTCATTCTACACTTGGATATCCTACTTTAGGAGTGTCTGGTTTCTTACAATTTATAACCATTTTAGCATTATTTCTCCTAATGTTCCAACTTGTCTATTGGTTCTTTCGTACGTGGCAAAAATCACCTTCTGAATTAAGGAGAAAGGCACTTTATCTTTTTATTACAAATATAATTTTCTTCTGTTGCTTTTTAGTTATTACCCCACTAGGTTTATATCTAATATTCCCCGTGGGATACATTATTGCGATTGGCTCGATAAGCATCATCACTTTTTTCATTGCAAGGGAACCTAAACTACTTTATGTCTTGTCATTTACGGGTCATAGAATAACTGTAATTACAAATGATTCAGGAATCCCATTATTTAATTTATCATGGGACATGAAAAGCAGTAAGCTGAAAGATGAGCAGCGTTTATTAGCAAAATGGTTGACTCTCTTGCAACAACTTAGTCAGAGGGTAGGTAAATCTATGATAGTTGAAGAAATAAAACTTGAAAACGAAATTTTGTTGTTTCGAAACGGTAAATACATTACTGCAGTCTTGCTTTCAGAAAAATCGACTCCAGCATTACGTGAATCACTGGAAAAATTTACAAAATCATTTGAAGAGAAATATAATATGCTCCTTAAAACTGGTATGACAGATTTTAATTATTATAATAAAGCAACAGATCTAATTGAGGAATTATTTCCTTTAGGTATTCATTCAGCAACTTATACAGATAGTTCATTGGATAACTATCTTGAAGAGTTGGTAAAAGAACGAACTCTCGAATTAGAACAAATTAGCATTAAGGCCCTTGAGGTTTATCACTTAAAATCGTTATTTCTCGCTTCTATAAGCCACGAATTACGAACTCCTTTAACCTCAATTATAGGATTTTCTGAATTTTTATTACTTGATCATTCGAAAAACTTAAATGATACACAAAAACAACACATAAGCACAATTTATGATCAAAGTCTTTATTTATTGAATCTAATAAATGGAATTCTGGATCTATCTAAAATCGAGGCTGGGAAGTTTGAAATTAGTATAAATCATTTTAATTTTAACAAGCTTCTATTGAATGTTACTAAATCCTTAAAACCTAAACTCTCTGAAAAAAATCTCGAATTAGAATTTGAAATTGATTTGGATATAAATTTATCTTCTGACGAAGATCGTCTAAAACAAATACTATTCAATCTTATAGGAAACGCTATCAAATTTACAAATGAAGGAGGGAAGATATTAATTAAAACGAAATTGTTTGATGGAAAGCTGAATATTCACATTATTGACAATGGAATAGGAATTAGTGGAGATAACATCCAACATTTGTTTACTCCATTTCAACAATTTAGGCAACCTAAATCTATTAAAACCACGGGAACAGGTTTGGGTCTCTATCTTACAAAAAAATTGGTGAATCTACTAGGAGGAAACATTTCTGTTGAGAGTGAAGAAGGGAAGGGAAGTGATTTTTACTTTACTATTTCAACTCATTTAGAAAATTCAGTAAACTAAGTAATCAACTCATTTGATGAACTATAAAAAATCGTCTATGTTAAGAGAGAGATAAAGGACTTAGTAAATAATTCTTAAAATAATTTTTGTATAATTTAATTTTTCCTACATAATAATTCTCCTTTTCCAATAGGTACAATCATAGCGTCTACACGCTTGTCAGACAATGCTTTATTTATCATAGGCTTTATTGTCTCATAAAGATTTATCGCATTGTCAGCTACCAACAATCCTCCTTGTACCAAATTTGGTATTATTAAATCATAACATTCTTCATAAATTTCTTTTTCAGCATCCAAAAAACAAAACGATACATTCTTTTCAGTTGTTAAATAATCAAGAGCATCACCTTCAATTAGTTCAATATATTTTTCCATTTTACTCTCTCGAAATGTCTCTTTGGCGATTTGTATTTTTTTCTCTAAAATTTCATAGGTTTTAAGTCTAATATTCCTTTTCATGCAAGCTAAAGCTATCCATAGTGTGGAATAGCCAGCACTAGTTCCTATTTCTAAGATTTGTCCTTCTGGTGCAGAAGCAGCTAAAATAGCGAGAAATTTACCCGTTTCAGGCGGTATTTGTCGCAATCTTTCCATTCGAGGCGTTCCATCAGCTCTATCCTTAGAATCAAGACCCTCTAGATATTTCATTCTTCTGATTACAAGTTCTGGGATGTTATGAAACAATATACTTCACTTCATTAGTACATTAACTTATAATAAATATAACAATTAATATATTGATTATCAATGAAGCACGAATTACTTCGGACAAATATTTCATTAGGAGAAGCAGTGAAAATTCAAAAGAAATATATTAGATTGCTAAAAGAGTCAGACCAGAGAATCACTAAAATCACAAGTATAGAGCAGATTAAATGGATTGCTGGCGTAGATATCTCCTATTATAAAGAAAGGGATGAAGAATGGGGAACATCTTGTGCCGTTCTTTGGAGTTTAGAAGAAAAGAAGATGAAATCTTATAAGATATCCAAAGGTATCCCAAAATTCCCCTACAAAGCCGGATTTTTAGGTTTTAGAGAGTGTAATTTGATTGCCCAAGCTTTGGAAAAACTTGACCCATTACCTGATATTATTATGTGCGATGGTCATGGCTTCATACATCCTATACGGTTTGGAGAAGCCGTCCAGTTAGGATTTGCTTTAGATATTCCTACGATTGGCATTGCAAAAAATCCTTTTATAGGATTTACAGATTTAAAAAACTTTGAGAGAAATAAGGGTAACAAAGTTCCAATTTGGGCCCTCGATCCGCAATTATCAACTGAAATATCCCAAGAATTACTAGGAAATGCAGTTTGCTTAAACGATGGTATGAAACCTGTGTTTATTAGCGCAGGTTATAGAACCACATTAAATATTGCCATAGAAACCGCGTTAAAAACAACAAAAAACCATAGACAGCCCGAACCACTCTACTTATCAGATAAAATATCTAAACAATATTTAAAAAATCATATCTAAATTAAGTTGAACTCCCTTTTTTTTATTGAAAAATTCTTTTTAAACGAAGAAACTTATCCTAATTTATATCAAAACAAATTATTATCAAGTTGAGTAAATTGAGCTTTAAAATAAAAAACAATGTATATTGGGTAGGTAAAACTGATTGGGAACTTAGAAAATTCCATGGACATGAATATTCAACACATCGCGGCTCTACTTACAATTCATACCTTATTAAAGAAGAAAAAATTGCTTTAATTGATACAGTATGGATGCCATTTTCGAAAGAATTTGTAGCTAACTTATCGAAAGAAGTAGATTTAAAGAAAATTGATTATGTTATTACGAACCATGCGGAAATTGATCACAGTGGTTCACTTCCTGCACTCATGGAAAAAATACCAGATACGCCTATCTATTGTACATCTAATGGTATAAGGTCGATAAAAGGTCACTATCATGAAAATTGGAATTTTCGACCGGTGAAAACAGGTGATACATTAGATTTAGGAAATGGTAAGCAATTAATTTTTGTTGAAATGAAAATGCTACACTGGCCAGATAGTATGGCGTGTTATTTAACCAAGGACAATATACTATTCAGCAACGATGCTTTTGGTCAGCATTACGCCACTGAATTCATGTATAATGATCTTGTTGATCAAAATGAACTCTATGCTGAATGCGTAAAATATTATGCTAACATTTTAACGCCATTCAGTGCGCTTGTTGATAAAAAAATCAAGGAAGTTTTATCTCTAAACATTCCAATAGATATTATTGCTACTAGTCATGGCGTCATATGGAGAGATAATCCAACCCAAATTGTAGAAAAATATCTAACTTGGGCGAACGCGTACCAAGAAAACCAAATTACAATATTATACGATACAATGTGGGATGGGACAAAAAGAATGGCAGAAGCAATTGTAAAAGGAATTCTTGAGATTGATAAGAAAGTTAATGTTAAATTGTTTAATATAGCAAAGACAGATAAAAACGACTTAATTACAGAGATCTTTAAATCTAGGATTATTCTTGTAGGATCACCTACGATAGGTGGAGGAATTCTATCTGGTGTTGCCGAAATTTTGGAGATGATTAAAGGAATGCGTTTTAAAAACAAGAAAGCGGCGTCATTCGGCTGTTATGGGTGGAGTGGAGAATCAATAAAGGTTATAAAGGAACATTTAGAAAAGAGCGGTTTTTCTGTAATTAATGACGGTATCCGTGCTTTGTGGAACCCTGATGATGAAAGTTTGGAAAAATGCGTAGAATTCGGCAGAGAAATAGCTAATACTAAATAATTGATTTTTTTTTAATATATTTTTTATTTCAAATTGTTAATGTCTATAAGTAATTTAGAATAATTGTGGTTCGTTTTT
>JAUWZR010000292.1 GCA_030615235.1 Promethearchaeota archaeon | reverse complement strand
ATTATATTTAAATGCGTCTAAAACCACAAAATTTCGCCTCCGTGGCTCAGCGGTAGAGCAGCTGACACAGATTAATATTTTAATCTGCTGCATTTGTAATCAGCCGGTCGTGGGTTCAAGTCCCACCGGAGGCTTTTTCTTCTCTTTTTTTTCTCTTATATTACTATTTAAAAGAAAAAATATTGTATTTTAATTATTACTCTATGAATATCAATGATATTAAATAAAATTCGGTAGTGAATATTAAAACTTTTAAGAAAGCACCGCATTTTAGAATTTGATGAATCAGATAAAACACGTTATTTTCTGCATAATTGATGATGTAAAATCTGATCAATTTTTTGATCTCATTAACGAGGGGTCACTTCCTAATTTGAAACGGTTAATGAACGAGGGAATTTATTCAAAAAAATGTATAACAGATTTCCCTTCATTGACCTATCCGACTCAAGTATCGATGATGACTGGCACATATACAGGAAATTATTTGGAGGAATTATGCCACGGAGTGCCCTCTTTTCATTGGATGGAACGAAACGAGGTTCCTCCTTTTTTAAGATCATATAATTCAATAGGATCGGACGAAAGAATTCAAGTTTATAAATTAAACGATGACTTGGGCAATAACTGCAAAACTTTATTTGAAATGGTTGGAGAGGGAAACACAGTAAGTATTAGTCAATTTATTAGCAGAGGTGCTAGTTATCTTTTCCCCGAGAGAAAAACTAAATTAATTATGTATTACCTCTTAATAAAACATTCTCATAACATTAACAAGTACATTAGGAAGGCTAACTTAGTTGCTGTAAAGAAGTTGCTCAAAACTTTTGAAAACCCGAAGAAGTTTTTCGATACTAAAGAAGTTCCAATTGTTTCTAACCTCTTGTTCGTGTCTTCAGATGTAATGATGCACCTTTATGGTTTTGATTCAGAGATGTATAAGCTAAATTTATTTCACATAGATAAAGTACTTGGAATATTGCTCGAGGGATTGGATAAACTAGGTTATTTAGAAGAAACCGCTATTGCTATCTCCTCTGATCATGGGAACTATAAAGCAAAAACTTTAGGGGTTTTTGGAAATTTTTTTAGCGAAAATGGCCTAAATCATTACCACCCACGAAAGAATATTAAAGGAAATATGAATCTAAGTGGATTTGGAAGCGTTGGATTTTTCAATTTTAAAGCTAGTAGTACATCAACCGAAACAAAATGGAATCACCCGACGATTAACGAACTTGAGAACTACGGTCCAAAAAGGATTAATTTGCTCCAAAAATTGTTCACAATTAACGGTATTAATCTTATGTACTATAAAGGCGATGAAAATACATGTAAAAAGGGAGAGATACATTTAAAAAGAAAAAATCAAAATACAGGTAAAATAATTAATGGTTTTATAGAATATAGAGGTAATGGAAAAGATTATAAAACTAAATATTCCATAGATAACTCAGATTTAGATATCTTTAATTATATAAACGACGAAACCGCTAGTAAGTTAATAGACGGTAAGTTTCACTCAATAAAAGAGTGGTTGGACGCAACTTACAACCTAGATTTCCCTTTATACACTGATCTAATCCCGCGTCACTTCAAAAATCCAAGAAGTGCAGATATTATCCTCAGTACCTCCGGGGACGTAGCTTTTAATATTAAACACGGTAAAAAAGAAAACGAAAATATATATTTACACGATATAGGTCTTAAAAAATCTACAGTTGTTCCACTTATTATTGGAGGTTCAAACAATATACCAAGAAAAGAAGTTTCATATTGTAAGATAACTGACATCGTTCCTAGTTTATTAAAGTTATTAGGAAAGAAACCGCATCCAAGTGTAATTGGGGAAAGTTTAATCTGATACAATTAATTTAATATTAAATCTCATTTTTTAAAAATTGATAAATATAGTATGTGTTAGAAGTGAAAAATAATTTAATTAAAAAGCTTGTCGAAGTAAAGGATCGCACTAGAGTAAAAGTAAGGTTTAATGATACTGATGCGATGGGTATTGTTCATTTTAAAAATTATGTAGTTTATTTTGATGATGGATTTGTTAGTTTTATGAATAATGTTTTATCTCCAAAAAGGATAGAGGATACTGTCCATAAAGGGACTGTTTTTGGGGTTAAGAAAGTGGATATAACCTATGAGGGTTCAGCAAAATTTGGTGATTATGTTATAGTTGAAACTCAGATAAAAGAAATTGGAACGTCTTCTATTACTTTTCAACATGAAATTTTTAGAGAATTTGATATGGTTCTGCTAGCTAAAGTAGAATGCGTTAGGTTAGCGATGGAACTTAAGACGAATAAATTGCTCAATGTGATTGATTTTTTTGCTAATTATTTATGATTTACCTTAAATATTTTGTAAATTTATTCATAAAGGAATTATTTTAAGATGTTTTTATCCTTGGAGG
>JAUWZR010000201.1 GCA_030615235.1 Promethearchaeota archaeon | reverse complement strand
AGAACATCCCAAAGAAACCATTGAAGAAGATACTCTAGAAATATTGAAAGAAAGTTTATGAACAGAATATAGTACTATCCAAACCGTTCATTTTTTTTAAAAGAGGGAATCAAACTTTATATTAGTAAATCGATATATAATTTTTATGTCGAAATTAAATGTCAAGAAAGTCATAATTTTTAAGCATGGAGTGTCCTACTACATTCTTGAAGGAAATGTTATAGGAACGGGTACTTTTGAGTTAGAGTTTAAAATTGACGAAATGGATGATGTATTAAAGTCACTATTTGTTTTAGATACAAGCGAAAAGGGTTTTATTAGTTCGATTTCATACGACGCTGCTTTAGAAACCTCCCAACTATTAAAATCAATAATGCTCAATATTCCTGATAGAGGGTCTTTATCGTCACTTATTACGCAGATAAAAGGCGCAGATGTTAAGTTAACCGTTACAGGTGGTAAAACTATAGTAGGGACGATCATTGGAATTGAAGAAATAGAAAAGATGAATAAGAATGAAAAAACAGTAGAAAAATTGCTAATTTTACTCCAAGAAAATGACGAAATATCTAAATTCAATTTTTCTGACTTCAAATCTTTTGATATTCTGAATGAGGACATAAAAAAAGATCTTAAATTCTTTTTAGATACAGTTATATCGGGGAAGAAAAAAGACGCAAAAAAAATCAATATTAATTGCGAATCTGGAGGGGACGATGAAGTTGAAAGGATCGTTTTTGTATACTATATCCGAGAAAGTCCAATTTGGAAAACATCTTATCGTTTAATAATGAGCAAAGAACAAGCTCAAGAAGAAAAATGTCTACTTTCTGGATGGAGCCTTATAGAAAACACAACTAATCAAGATTGGGAGAATGTAGAGTTATCGCTCGTAGCTGGAATGCCTGTCTCTTTTAAATACGAATTTTATCGCCCAATTTTTATCCAGCGCCCCGTAATACGACCTCCAAGAGTCTTAAGCGTAAAACCTACTGAAATCGAAGAAGGATTAGAAATGGAGGATTATGGAGAGTACGAAATGGATGCTATAGAAGCCGCTCCTAGAGCGATGATGAAAAAGGCTAAAATGGGACGGAGGGGGATAGCTCCACCCGCACCTGCTGCGGCTGTTGGATTTGGTGGCGCGATGGGTGTGATGTCTGATGATGCTCTGTTAGAAAAGGTAAAATCCCAAACGCAAGTACAAACTAAAGATTTAGGAGAACTCTTTGAATACAATATATCTAACCCAGTAACCATAAAAAGGAAACAATCTGCGTTAGTACCAATTTTAACCGAGGTGATTAAAGCGAGGCGAGTGTTGTTGTACAACAAAAATGAATACGACAAAAATCCAAACGCATGCCTTGAGATCACAAATAATACAAATCTAACACTTGAAAGAGGACCTGTGACAATTATTTACGATGATAATTTAGCAGGTGAAGCAATCGTTCCTTTTCTCAACAAAGAAGACACACGCTTATTAAATTATGCTGTAGAGCAAGCAGTTTTAATTACGCACGAAGCTAAAACCGAAAGCTTAAGCGTACATAAAATTACTATAGGAAGCGGCTATTCTTACGAATATTACTACACGAACATGATGACTACATACAAAATAAAAAATAAAACTAGCGAAGAAAAGGAGCTCTATCTAGATCACCCTAAAACTTATGGTTATAAATTTATCGAAAAACCTGTTGATCCCGAAGAAACAACTAATTATTGGCGTTTTAAAATCACATTGAAGCCCAAAGATGCTATAACTTTTAAATTAAAAGAACAAAGAGAGGATTACTCAAGTAACTACCTAAGAAATTGGTCTAGAGATGATATATTAAAGAGAGTTGGATTTTATGTTAAACAGAAATTTATTAATGAAAAGTTGGAAACACAATTAAAAGAAATCGCAGAATCAATCCAAGACTTAAACCAAAAGAAGGAAAAACGATCTAAAATGGTTGAAGAAAGAGACCAAATGTCTGACGAACAATCAAGGCTCAGAGAAAATTTATCTGTATTAGGAGAAGATACCCAATCTATCACTCTGAAGGAGCGTTATGTCAAGAAGCTAAACGATCAGGAGAGTAGGTTTGAGAAAATTTCTGTAGAGGCGAAAAAACTCGACAAAGAAATTGATTCATTGAACAAAACCATTGAAAATAAAATGAATAAACTAAAAACTTAATAAAAAGTTTTAAAACTCCATTTTTTCTTTTTTATTAAGCTTCTTGTTTCGATTAAAAATGAGATTATCAAGATTTTCAAATTTTAATTTATCATTTGTTTGAAAAATTAACCGAAATTAAAAAAAAAAAAAAATATTTTAATACCTTTATTCATTGGAACGAGCATACGATAGAACTTGAGCAATAATCGCTATTTGCGAGGCTCCTTTTGTTTTCTTTCCTCCCATTTTAAGTATCCATTTCCCAGATTTCCAGTTTTTTGCATCTACCATTGTTTCGGTTGATGGGATTTCCCACCAAGCCCATGCTCTAAGATTTTTACCCACTTTTTTTATATCGAAATCTGGACCCTTTTCTATCCCTTCAACTGTAACACAATCGTTAATAACCGAGACCAATACAGCCCATTTTTTATCTTGTAGATTATTTAAAAGAACCCGGGTCTTTTGTGCTTTAACGTAATCCTGACAATCTTGTTTTCCCATGGCTATATTAACTAAACTTCCTATGAACTTAGCGAAACCCTTGAGTCTTGGTTTTTTAGGAGTATCTATCGACATTTTTTATCTCGTATCATTTTAATTTTGTAATCTATGAATTTAGTATAAACCAGCTTCTTTAAGACCTTTGATCATGTCGTCTTTTTCTTTTCCTTCAAGAGTATAGTATTTTCTAAATATCTGGGACATCACAATGAATAAAATACTCGGAATCAGTGCCCCCATTACCATAATTCCCACTTTAACAATATCAGTTTGAGGATAATGAACGGGAGGTGGACCAGGATCGGCTGCAATATAACCCGTAGCTCCTAATACTATGAAGAAAACTAACGCCTGTACGAGAAAGGCTATCCGGAAGAAAAAGCTTCGAATCCCCACGAATGTGGCATCCGCGCGTTTTCCTAATTTGAGTGCAACTTCGTCATAGGTGTCTGCTGCCACAGGCATCAGCATTGTGACCTCGCCTGCGAAAAATATACTATTAATAAATAGAAATACTGTATGCAGTGTAATAATCGTTGTATCTCCGAAAGGTAGACTTAACAAAATCATGAAAGGTAGATAAGAAAGACCATGTAACAGAAATGCAACCCAATATGTTCTCTTGAAATTACCTTTTCTAGTAAAATTAGACCAGAATGGGATCGAACCAACAGCTGCTAAAATACTAAGCAATAGTGGTATTCTTTGTGCTCCGATACCTCCTACTGCCCCATAAACATCAACAAAAAAGTAAAGTTGAGCTGCATTCCATAAGGTTGTCGCGGTTACTTGAGTAGTGTACCCAAGGAGAGAAACCCGGAAATTCTTTGTTTTAAGAGCGGTTTTTGCCACTTCCATAAAACTGGCCTTATCAGCAGATTCATATTTTTCAATAAACATCGTTTTCATTTCTTCTGATTCACTTATTCCATATTTTATGGTAGGAATAGTGAAAATGCCTAATATTATCACCATTACTATTGAATTAAGGATATAAGGTTGCTGCTCTATCTCCCCTGCTTCTAAAATAAGTGATTGCACAACCTGCAAAACAATAAGCGTTACAAACAACATCACCGTCATTAACATAAAAGATTTCCTACGCTCGAACTTTGATGGAAATTGGTTAGTCCATCCGCCATATAGATGGCCATTGTAAACTGAGAAAAATGTATCAAATAGACATACAATAACCAGCATGTATATGAGACTATTCATTCCATCCCCAGTTGCTACTGGTGCCGTCCAGATAAGTATGAAAAATATCAACATTGGAGCAGTCATAAGTACAACCCAAGGTGCTCGTAATCCCCGTTTTTTAGTCCATTTCAAGGGTCTATCAGTTAAAAAGCCTAATAATGGATCATTGACCATATTCCAAATTGCAAAGATAATCATCGACACTAGAATTAGTCCAGCACTAAGACCAATTACATTTCGGTAAAAAAAGTCCATTGAAGATAATCCATACAGTAATAAATAATTCACAATGATATAACCGAAGCCATAGCCATACATCTTCTTTGTAGGTGCGATTTTCCACTCGGAAAGTTCTTCTTTTTTTGACATATTTTAAACCAATTTTTTTATTTTCTTTTTTTTTAAATTAATTATTATTGTCTATTATCCTTATGATTATATATAATTATCTAACATTTCATTTTTTCTTCTTTATTACAAAAATCATTTGTTTGCTAACTTGATAAAAAAATAAATATTATACCAAAAATAAGATCTAATGTTATTATTACTATTGGTGTAAAATATGAGTATTGATGATCTTCAAGAACAAGTAGAAAAATTAAAGAATGAAATGGACACGCTCGAAGAGGTTTGCGATACTCTTCCAGAGTGCAAAGAAGACGATGCTTGCGAAAAATGCGAGACATACAAAAAAATTGATGGTCTTAATGTCAAAATCGAAGAATTAGAAGAAAAAATCGAATCTCTCATGAGCGAAGATGAAGACGA
>JAUWZR010000163.1 GCA_030615235.1 Promethearchaeota archaeon | reverse complement strand
AATTACCTATCTTGGCGAACCCATTGTATTTATCGTGATGGTGGCTTTTTTCTATATCATATATGATAAGAGGTTTGCCAAAAATTTAGCTTTGAGTTTGTTATTCACAACTTATTTAAATGAATTCTTTAAGAACATTTTTATGGATACACGACCAGCAACTAACATCGATTCAGAACTAATTACAGCAGATAACCCTACTGGATTAATAGAAACGTCTTATGGATTTCCATCTGGGCATACTTCAAATGCCGTAGCAACATGGGGCTATATAGGATATGATTTTCGAAAGAGGCTTTATATTGTTATTATCTTGGGAATTATTGTTTTTCTAGTTGCTATATCAAGAATGATCGTCGGTGTTCATGACCTTCAAGATGTAATAGGAGGATTTTCATTAGGGCTTGTTGTGCTCTTACTTTTTACGTATTTAGAACCATATGGTACGAAACAATTTAACGCTTTAAACCTACAAATCAAGTTGATAGTTATTGTTGTTGCATCTTTAGGACTCTTCTTATTAGGTATATTTTTGTTTCCTTATTCAGGAACAGAACTCTTACTGGTTCCTGTCGCTTTCAGTGATACTGGAGGATTTTCTCAAGTTGGCGGAATATTGTTAGGATTTGGAATCGCATATGTTCTTGAAAACGAGTATGTTAAATATGAACCAAGTAAACTAGATTTGAAATGGAAAATTATAAATTTAGCAATAGGAATGATAATTTTATTTGTAGTTTACTTTGGTCTTGAAGCAATTAAAGGTGTATTCGACTCGGTCTTCTACAGATATGCTAGGTATGCTATCATTGGTTTCATTCTAGGATATTTAGTACCTTTTCTCTTCGTAAAATTAAATAAAATCGAGTAGAAAATTAAATCCAATTTTTTTTTTTTCTAATATTTTACCAATAAACTTCTTTTAGCGTTTGGTGATACTCGTTAAGTGATTTTATTTCAATTTTCTTTTCACGCATATTTTTTATGGCATCGATGACTGCTTTTGCTAGCTGTAAATTGATTATTACCGGAATATTGTAGTCTACTGCCATGCGTCTAATTTTATATTCGTCTTCCATAATGGTTTTACATTTATCCTCGATTGTAGTTGGCAACGGAATATTAATTTAGAATTCAGAGACAAATTATAATAATACATATTAACCTACTTTGAATCTTATTAAATGATACTTACTCATATATAAATAATAAAAATCATGTCGCGCGAATCTCAAGAATTAACAAGAATAGCAAAAAAAAGTTATGGTGAATCCATTTCCGATGGTTTTCGCTTATTTAGAAAAAACTGGTCAAAAATTATTGTACCGCTCACACTTTTTTATGTAATTTATTTGCTTTTAAAGATTTTTTTACTCTCAGATCTGAATTGGCAAGGTTATGTTCTCGGAGATATAATTGGTACGATCTCTCCTTCAAACTTGACGGAAGCTGATATAGCTCAACTCATAAATTTATTACTATTTGGTCTTAGCGTTATCTTTATAGATAGTATTATTTACGCTTTATTTACAACCTTAGCTATGAGTTCCGTAAGTATTTACCTCTACAATAAGTACTTAAGCTTAGATACTGATTTCGTTCAAGATATAAAGAAATCCTTTAATTCTAAATTATTTGTAGTCCTTACTATTCTTGGTCTTGGAGTTCCATTTGGGTTCTTGTTTTTACTGATTCCTGGAATTATAATTTACGGACTTTATATTTGTTCAATATTCACTTATCAATTTGAAAACATAGAAAAACCTCTCAAACAAGCAAGATTAATTACTAAGGGAGCATTTTGGAAAATCATTGGAGTTGTTGTTATCAGCTCTTTAATTATCAACATTCTTAGTATGATTTACGGTTTTTTCTTAAACCTTGTATGGCATGTAGACGCCTTTACATTAGCCTCGTGGTACAACCCAGCAAGTAGGAGATATGATATGCTATTTTTGAATGAGTTATTGAATAATTTAGTAAGAATCATTCTTGGACCACTTTTTATATGTTTATTGACTACTCTTTTCACATCGTTAAAAGTAAGATTCGATTTAGGATACCGGCGAGGTTATTATCAAGTGCCAACGGAGTCATTTAAAACAGAGCAGGTTCAAGTTCAACCAGAACATGCCGATTCGGGCTTATATTGTCCCGTTTGCGGGTATCAAATGGGATTAAAATTTAAATTTTGTCCAAACTGTGGAGGATCTCTTGATTTTAAAGCTTGAGAGAAAAACATTAATCACGCATATTTTAAATAAAAATTATATCTTTATAGAATAAAGAGGAAAAAAATCTAAGAATGAAGCGGTTAAGTTTATGGTGTAAAAAATTAAACCATTGGGGGAATACAAGAAAAGGGGGTTTCATCATGGGAACTCTTCTTGGTTTGTTTGTATGGTTATCTAGAAGTATAATTTCAATTAATCAAGGAGAAGCTGTGATAATTGCATTTTTATACAACATACCATTTGGTATAATGTGGGCTACTCCATTGATCTTAGCGGGAATTATTAAAAACATAAAATCGAGAGGAAAAAAAGACCCTTAAGTTTCATTTTGGTTAACAAATAAATAATATGTTTTTTTAAATAATGTTAGAAAACTTAAATTTGAAATTTATATAACGAAAAATAGAGGGAACTTATTTATGGAAAGGTCGAAAAAATGGTTTAAGAATATAGATAGGAAAACATCTTATCTTTTTATGGGATTCTTCCTTGGCGTATTTAGCTGGCTTTTATACAATTTGGGTGCACCAACAACTGCTTATATTAATTCCTTATGGATGATTGCGCTTTATGCTTTTAGTTGGTGGATTATAGGGCATTTTAGGAAATTTAGGTTAATAAGGTTAAGTAGGAAAGAAAAATATTTTTTAGAGAATCTTTTAAAGAAAAAAGGTTTAGAATTCGAAATTTTAAATCCTATACCTATAGAAAACCAGACATATATAATTAAAAGACTTTATGAAGATTTAGAGCTCTATTTCGATATCAATCTCTCTAAGTATCCTATAGAATATTATTCGCAACAAAAAATGTTCAAAGTTTTTTATGATGGTAAAAGGAAATCAAAAGAAGAAATTTTAAAAATTTTAATTAAAAAATTTAAAACTGATTTTACAATAAAATCGTTAATATAACAATTCAAATAATAGATTATTTTTTTTTTTAAAATTAATCACGCACCTTTTAAATAAAAATTAATCTCCATAAAGAATTGTTCTAACTCAAAAAAATTAAAGAAAAATCAAAAATTTCTCCCATAAAACATAAAATAAAGGAGGTTAGAAAATGAAAAATAAAAATGTTATGGTTGGATTACTAAGTCTTCCAACTGCTATCATTGTGTGGTTGATTTTCGATTTAATATTAGAAAGAGATCTACTAGAAGGTCTTATTTTCTGCATATCATTTGGATTAGTATTTTCTATTGTTTGGATGGTGAGTTTTACTATCAGGAATAGAAAAAAAGAAAAGTAAACTTTTATTATTAATGATTTAATTTCTTTAAATTCTAAAATATATTGAATTCCAGGAAACGAGACTAGTTCAATAACTAATACATCACCCGACATACCGATTCAGGCTTATATTGTCCCGTTTGTGAGTATCATATGGGATTCAAATTTAAATTTTGTCCAAACTGTGGAGAATCTCTTGATTTTTTTTAATATCTCCCCTCCGAAAATCTTTTAAACGAGAAGATAATAATATTATATTGAATCTAAAAGTATGTAAACAGTTCGACATGGAAAAACCGCTATTATAAGAAATTTGGAGGAACGAGCTTGCTCAATGGAACAAAAGTGGTTGGAAGGGCGATCTCAGCTATGGGCTTAGTTCTACATTAACATTCATAGTGTTTAGTTTGTTTGTTTTTATTAACGAATCTTTAATGCGTGAAGGCGGTCGAATTATAGCAATTATAATGCTTCTCGGTGGGTGCATTATGGGTATACTCACATTCTTATCCGTCGTTAGATATTTTTTAAGTTACATCATAATTTACGAGAACGGTATAGCGCTTCGTAAGCCAACGATTTTATTATTTCTGAAAACCAGATTTATCCCTTTTGAAGATATTGCTGACATAGATTACGTAAAAATCAAAGAAGATCACAGTCGAAGGCTGTCATCGTGGGTTCTTTTTTATTCTTCTAAAGAACCGAGAAGGCGGAAGACTATTCAACTTCGGATTTTTTTTAGAGATAGGAGACCATATGTTATAAATTCTCGATGGGTCTCTAATTATAGGAAGTGCATAAAACTCGTTTTAGACTACAAAAACCTTTCCGTTTCGCGACGGGAAATTTACGCTTAAATTAGTATCATTAAATTTGGGGATTTTAAATTTAAACCTAGATCGTATTTGCTAAATAATTTTTTTTTAAGTTTAAAATTAAGGATAATTTCCGTTAAAAATGACAAGACTTCAGGGTTAATATCTTTTTTCAAAGAATTTTCGACGAGAAAAGCTTAAATCCACATATAAGTATATTTAATTTTTTGAGAAGAGCCAAATATTTGAGACATAGAGGAGGTTTCTTTCCAACATTAATAAATAAAAAAAATGGGGTGGATGCAAAATTCAGTGATTATAAGAACCAAATTAATGGGGGGTTTTTTGTAAAAAATTTTTTCCTAAAAAGTTTTTAACTATTTATTTTCTTTTGATTATTTGGTGATTATAATAATAATATTAATCTATAAAAAATTTTACGATGAGAAGATTTTCTTGTAAAATAAACACTAATCAGTATTGGGGGGAATATCAACGAAATAGTGATCGGCATCGTCAAATGTATGAGTCCAAGAAAATATAAGAACCAATTCATTGATGCAAAAACTATATAACCTCCTATATTCACCCATAACCAATTCTCTTTAAATATTTTCCAGAAAACTTCAAGTTTTTCTTTAATACTCAATACAAACACTTATCTAAAAAGACCAATCCCAACATCCAACCCAATCACATAAAAATCTACATGAAAATTTATAATTAAAAAATTTAATTAAAGATTGATTTATAAAGAAGTTAGAATTGTCTATTTCGAATATATTTAACTCTAAATGTCGCAAGTGTAATACCATGAATGCCCCCGATTATACCCACTACAATTAATAATTGGTTATCATATAGATTTAAGATATAACTAATTATAATCATTAATGAACATACGATAACTGCACTCATAATTATTAGCAATTGTATCAATTTATTCCTTTCCATTTTAAAACTTTCTTACTATTTTAATTTTTTTAATGATATAACTAATGTAATAATTCTCTAACAAATAATAAATATTCAATTAGAGTATTAAATATAAGTATGATTACAAATGTTAACACAAGGAAAAGATGTGACTTCAATAAGGTTAAAAGTATGTTTTAATGTAATCTTTTAATTATTTCAATTACTATTGGTCCCTTGTGGTTTTTATATTCAACTTCTAAACCCATTAAAGTATCACCTCACGGTATTTAAACTTAGTATGTGAGTTATCATAAAGAAAAAAGAATGATTGGATACAAAATTCAGTGATTATAAGAACCAAATTAATAGGGTTTTTTTTGTAAAATTTTTTTTCCTAAAAAGTTTATAACTATTTATTTTCTTCTAATTATTCAGTGATTATAATAATAATAAACAATAAACAACTTTCAGAAAAGGAACTTACGCAAATCTTTAACTTGTTAAAACATCCTTTACGGAGAGCAATTCTAAAACAATTATCTAAAAGTCCACGAGCTTACTCACAGATTTTGAAGAATCTTAATATTCAAGAAAGTAGTATTTTAAATTATCATTTAAGGGAAATGGACGATTTAATGATTAAAAAAGATGTAAATGGAAAATATGAGTTAAATGAAGTTGGTAAGATTTGTTTGCAGCTTGTACTTAAAGTCAAGGAAAA
>JAUWZR010000044.1 GCA_030615235.1 Promethearchaeota archaeon | reverse complement strand
ATATTTGCTCATTAAAAACATGTAGTACTTTCCTAGATTGAGATATTTTATCTAATATCATTTTATCCTTACAATCTACGCACATATCTTTAACCCTTAGCCACCTAATTTGGCCGCATTCAGGGCATAAAAATTCTTGATATACTAATTTCATTATAAATTTCACCATTAAATTCTATTATATTTTAAGATTTTAACAATATCGAGATTAATCTGGTCTATTATATTGTCAATAGATTTCTCAAGCGGTATTTCGGTTAGATTCCTCCTGAGTTTTAAATTATTTTCCTCTTTTTCTGTTAAATCTTCTATTATTACTTCAAACATATTTAATCTCATATTTTCTTTTTTATCTTAATTAAAATAAGATTATTGCTCGATTTAAACGATTTCGACGTAGTATATAGAATCTATATAGATAGAAAATATAAGCAGGTGTTAGAAGAAGGCAAACTTTGCATGATGTAATAAAAATATATATATTGCATTATTAAAAATTTCTATTCGATGCTGTGAATAATTTAACTTCTTGTTAATTTCTCTTTTATGTGATTAATAAGATCGTCAATTTTTAATTCCTTATCTCCGATAAACACTTGCCCATAATCAATCTTGCCACCACCCTTACCGTTGTATTTCGAAGCGATATTTTTAACAAAATTTCCCATGTTGAAGTCGGATCTTTTTAAAAGCCCTTTTCCTACCATTCCAATTATAGTTATGCCTTTCTCATCTTTATTGATAAAAATTGTGTTTAAATCTTCAGATTTACGGAGAATTTTCACGCTTAGATTCTTAAGATCATTTGGAGAAAGATTTTCAAAGGATCTAAGAATCATTTTAGAATCATTAAATGAAAAAGCTGATTTTATAAGAGCTTCGATGAATTTTTCGTCAAGCAAGTTTTCCACTTCTTTTAATTTTGCCTTAGCACCGTTCCATTCGTCATATATTTTTTTTACTTTCGAGGAAATATCTTCTTTTTTAGTATTTAGAATTCGAGATAATTCCGTTAAGATTTCCACTTCAACTATATTACTTGAATTCAGAACCATATCCGTCTCATCAAGTTTTCCTGTTTGTAATGCTTTATTTAAGTTTTTCCACTTATTTAGTAATTCTTCAACTCTACCTACAATTTTATTTTGTGGAATCTCAAAAAATGACTGTAATTGGGTTAAGCTTAGAGATTCTTCTGCTTCAAGTTCTTTAGTGGCAGATCCTGCAGTAAAAGTCAATCTAACGATACCGTCCTGAATTTTTTGAGATTTAATTATTTTAATTCTTCCGGTCTCTGAAGTATTATTCAAGTGCGTACCACCACAAGCTTCTATATCAACATCCGGAATCTCAACGATTCTAATATTCTTTCCAGGAACAGCACCTCCTTGGTAAATTGTCATACCATATTTTTCTTCAGCTTCAGAGCGGGGAATAAAAAATAGTTTCATATCAATAGCGTTATCAACAATTTCATTTGCTTTTTTTTCTATTTTTAATAAATCTTCTCGAGAAATTTGCTCGTAATGAGTAATATCTAAGTTGGAATGTTTCATAGTCTTCTTAGCTCCAGCTTGATTAATATGGCCCCCCAATACAAAACGAGCAGCAGCATTTACGATATGAGTGGCAGTATGATGTTGAGAAAGTTGCGTACGCCATTTTTTATCAACTTCAACTTTTACTACCTTTCCTTCTTTGAAGTGTGGTTTTTCAGATAAAACATGAATAATGTAATTACCCTGTTTTAACACACTATTGAATTTTTGACCTTCTATTGTTCCAATATCATGCAATTGACCACCCGAAGTAGGATAAGCAACTGATTGATCAAGGACTACATTGTTTCCAACTAGTTTTAAAACTTTAGCATTGTTAGATGTTTCAGTATAATCGTAATAGTAAAGAGATTTGGTTTCTAAAACACTACTTAAATCTAACTTGATTTCGTCTAGTGTAGCGTGAATTTTTTCTCTATTTTCGTGTCTCTCTACTACTAGACTATAAAAATTGTCAGGAATTTTGATTTTTTTGCCAAATTTTATTGCAGCGTCTTTAACCATCTCTGGATTTATTCCTCTAGAATCATAAATTTCTATCAATGTTTCAGTCGAAATATCTCCTTCAACAAGTAATTTTTCTAATATTTTACTCGCTTTTCGTTGTGTAGTATAATATTTCTCTTTTTCTACGCTCAAAATCTTCTTTATTTCATCTAACCGTTCAGAAACTTCCGGAAATAGTTCTTTCAGTTCTTTCGCATGCCAATTGCAAACATCGGAAATTTCTATATCCCAACCAAATTTATCGATAAAGTTTAGAGCGCGTCTTAAAATAACTCTAAGATTGTATCCACCACCTACATTAGAAGGGAGTTTTCCATCGTTAATTGCAAACAATAGAGTTCTCGCATGGTCAGCAATTGAATATAATGCTGTCATCGGTAAAATTTTTTCTTTTAACTCATTTACATCTATTTTAAGCTCATTTCCTACTTTCTCCCAGGCAGCATCCATGTCGTCTACTTCATCTATGTTTAAATAAGCAGAGTATCTCGAAAATTTATTATATAACTTAAAATATGTTTCAACTTTGGTAATATCTCTTAATTTAGAGATCACATACGGAAATGTTGCTTCGTAAATGTTTGGGGTTCCTTGGGAGAACCATGCTACACGCTCTTGACCTAAACCCATATCTAAAACTTTTAAACTCAGTTCTCGAGGACCATCTGGAGTTTGCTCAAACATAGTATACACTTGATTGAACAATTCGACTCCTCGACTAAAAAATTCTAGACTGCATCCAAAGGAGCCACCTCCTTCCCAACTGTCTTCGTGAATCGTGATTTCTTCCTTTGGTAATCCTACGCCTTCATGGATAAAAGCATGAATATCTAAAAAGAGTTCTCCCTGATTCCACTCTTCAGGGGGCACGAAAACATGTTGTCCTACCATTATAAACCCGGTATTATGAGATCCCGTGATTCCTACATTTTCAATATCGTTAAATCTTAAACAGAATTGAGGTATAATTAACTTTTTTGCAGGTGGTTCAACTTCACCAGTAATTACATAAGGTTGAAAAGCAGAGATTGATGCAATAGTGAATTCTGAAGTAGGGTTCCATCTTGCTACACATGGGTACCTCTTAATAGGAACATATCCCCGAGGTTCTAGTATCTCAACAATTTTTTTCCATACACCAATAAAGGAGAGCTTTACTTTCGCAGGATTGTTAATAGTAACTTGAAACCCCCCAGAACAAACAGCTTCTCCGCAGACAGTTCTTTCTTTTAGCACAGTCCAGAAATAAGTTCCACAACATTCACATTTTTTTCTCAAATAACCTAACTGCCTTAATTCCTCGGTTGGAAAAAATTCGTCGGGATTCTTTGATGCAATTAATTTAAATATTTTTTTGAGCTCTTTATCGTTATTAGCGCTTTTTAATTGCGTTCTATCTTCATCGGATAACATATTAATTAAAAGCTTGGGTTGGTGATCATCTGATATTTAATTAATATAATTAATGATTTCCTAAAATCTTTTCTTCTAAATTAAGGAATCAAATTTGAAAGGTGGTATTATAAAACTTTAGAGATTATTTTTAACTAAATTGTTAAAGTTTTTATAGAGAACTCTCTTCTTAATTCTTATCATTTCTAATCCAAAAATAAAAAATAGTTAAAAAGGTGAAAATTGTATGGTTAAAATTATGATGGTAGCTAAATTCCCTCCTCATAAGTTAAATGAATTAATTAAAAAAAACATGTCAACTGATAAACCTGCTTACCCTGACTTCCTGAAAAAAGTAGAACATTGGGCAGCACAAGTAACTGATGATAAGCATAAAACTTACGCAGTATATGAGTGTCCAGATGATAAAGTTTTAGAAAGTATGGCCGCCCTCACTAAAAGATTTAGTTTTTATGCTTCGGTAGAAGGATACACATTTAAAATTCAGATACTTTGGGAAGCGGCGGCGGCTATAAAATATATGTTAGGAAAATAGAATCAAAAAGTAAATATAAAAATAATACAGCTTAAAACCAGGAATTTTTTTTCTTTTTATTTATTTACATCTTAAATTTAAAAAAAAATGAGTAATATTAAGTTATTACTTCGAGATAAGTTGATACTTCGCTTTGATTTACTTTAAATGTCCTAATATCTCGATTTTTATCTATCTTATTAAAAATTGCGTCTGCTTGTACCATTTTTTTGATGTAGTTTTGGTATTTAGATATTGCTTCTAAAATTTCATCGTCTTCAGCATTTAAATACAATTTTATTCTGTTTTTCGTCGATAGCTGCATTTTTTTCCTATGATTATTAATATTTCTTATTAAGTTTCTAGCTATTCCTTCTAGTTTCAGTTCTCTCGTGATTTCTGCATCCAATTCTACAGTTAGTTCAGTCACAACTTCATTGTTAATAACGACTTCTTTCACATTTAATGCTTTTTTAATTAATTCTAAAAAATCATCTTCTAAACTTACTCCCCTTAGTGTTATCTTTTGTAATACTTGTCGTAAAGGTATCTTAACTTTTTCCCTTAAATCCAAAGATTTTTGAACTATTTCCTTAGTTAAATTCATTTTAGCATGTAGATTTGGAAAGGATAAACTTTGATCAAAATCTGGCCATAGGTCTAAATGTACGGACTCGTATTTTACAAGGTTTTTTTCTCTCAATTTCTGATATATCATTTCAGAAATGAAGGGCGTTAACGGAGCTAAGATTCTCGATAAATTGTGAAGCACATACGCCAAAGTATTCATAGTTGTTAGCTTCTCTTTTATCACTTCGCTTTTAAACCTAGTTCTACTATTTTTGATGTACCAGGTTGACAAATCTTCAACAAAATTAATGATTAATTTGCTTGCTTCTCCCGTATCGTAGTCATCTAAACGCTGAGTCACCTCCCGTGTAAGATTATTCACTAAGTCTATAATCCACTTATCCAAAATATTTTCTGATTTGGGATTATCTATGGATAAATTGTTGACTTCAAATAAAGAATAGAATTTTAGAACATTGACTAATAACAAATTAAATCTTCGATAGATTTGTTTAACTATTTCTTCTTTAAAGTTTAAATCTTTTGCTCGCATTAGCTGAGATGATAATAGGTAAATCCTTAAAGCGTCAGCTCCGTATGTTCCTATTATAAGGGACGGATCAGCATAATTTCTTTTAGATTTTGACATTTTGGTTCCATCTTCTGCAAGTATATTACCGTTTACGACGACATTTTTAAACGGGATTTCATCAAACATCAGAATTGAGATTACATGCATGTAGTAGAACCAAGCCCTTACTTGTCCAATGTATTCTGACACAAAATCGCTAGGGAAATTGTGCTTGAACCAGTCCACATTCTCAAAAGGATAGTGTTTTGCAGCATATGGCATTGAACCCGATTCGAGCCAACAATCAAACACTTCAGGTATGCGATTCATTATATTTCCACATTCTGAGCAGTTCAAATGAATATCATCCACGACATGCCTATGTAAATCTAAATTATCAGGAACCGTTTCGATAGCGTGGTCTTGTAGTTCTTTCACAGAACCTATCACTTTAATTGTATTACACTGGACGCATACCCATATTGGCATAGCAGTAGCCCAAAATCGATTTCTTGAAATACACCAATCAGGAGCGCTTTCTATAATGTTTTGATAATTTTTAGAAATTTCTTTAGGATACCAATTGATTCGTTCATTTGTTTTTAGAAGCGTAGGTTTTATTCTCTGAATGTTTATGAACCAAGCATCAAGGGCGTTATACATTAGAGGAGTATCGCACCTATAACAAAAAGGATACGAGTGATTGTAGTCTTCTGTTGTATATGAAAGATTTCGACTATTCAGGTCGTCTAAGACCTCTTTATCAACATCTTTAAACCACAAACCCTTCCAATTTTCTGGACCATCAGCCAATTTACCTTGTTCATCAATGTGTTGGATTATCGGCATATCGTATTTCTTAATCATTTCGTAATCAAATTCTCCATAAATAGCCATATGTACTATTCCCGTACCTTCATCTGACAAGACATCTTCACCTCCATCAATGATAAAATGACCTACTTTCTCAGTCTCGACAGAAACTCGATATAATGGCTCGTATGATTTATTTATTAAATCCTCTCCTTTAAATTCATCAATTATTTCATAATTCTCGTTTATTATATTTAATCTGGATTTGATCAAAATCAAAAATTCATCTTCGACCCTGATTTTAACATAATTTAATTTACTGTTTACTGCTAAAGCTACATTTCCAATTAATGTCCATGGCGTTGTACTCCAAGCAAGCAAATAGGCATCTGAATTATCCTTTAATTTGAATTTTGCTATAACAGATTTTTCGGTAACATCCTTATAACTGTTATCCATGGATATCTCAGAATTCGAGAGAGGTGTTTCGCACCTTGGGCAATAAAGAAGAACTTTTTTACCTTTGTACACATATCCTTCATCGTAAATTTTCTTAAATATGAACCAAATTGTTTCCATATACGAGTTATCCATTGTCTTATAAGCATCATCAAATTCAATCCATTTGCCCATCCGTTCAACGGTGTTTTTCCATTCTTTAGTGTACAAAAGAACTCTCGATCTACAGAATTCGTTAAACTCACTTAAACCCATCTCATATATTTCGTTCTTCTGCTTTATTTTTAATGCTCGTTCGCAAATGCTTTCTATTGGAAGCCCATGACAATCCCAGCCCCATTTTCTTTCGCAGCGATGATTTTTCATCGTCCAGTACCTTGGAAATACGTCTTTTGTTATAAAACTTAATATATGTCCATAATGGGGTAAGCCTGTGGCAAATGGAGGCCCATCGTAAAATACATAAGGGGTTTTTTTTGATCTAGACTCGACACTCTTTTCGAATATCTTATTTTCTTTCCAAAACTGGATTATTTCTTCTTCCTTTTCAATATATGACATATAATCTACCACATTTTGTTATTATACATTTTCAAAATATTATTTTATAAATATGTAAAAGTTCTGTTTTTTATTTATGAAACAGGATGTGGATAATTTCTTTCGAAATTCGTTTCATAAAGAAAAGAATTTTATCTAAATAATAATATCGGATATGATCTCTATGAAATTTGGTGTTAAAACTAAAAATTTAGATTTTTCATTCATAACATCCACATCCGTAATATACTTAAAATAAAGTAAAAGGGTTTTAAAAATATAACGGAACTTTTGGTTGTATCAATTCTAAATAAGATTTTAAAATTAATAGAATTCTAAATATTGAAGGCGTGAATATCCATCTTTTATAAAATCATAATCGAGAAGTTCAATTTTTTCTGGAATAATTTTTAAGAGGAGATTTCTTTTTCCTCGGACGATTTTTTGAACCTTATCAAATTCTTTATCCCCTTTCCTTAAAAAAACCAATCTTTCTTTTCCAGATGCTGTAATTTGCATACCTTGTATTTTACCAGTATCCATAGGTGTATAGATTCCAATACTAATATTTGGATTTTCTTCGATGTTTTTTACTTTTCTCCCAGGAACAGGTCCCACATATATATTAAAATCATTTGATCTCTTGTCCATGTAAAAATCCATAGGTGTTGCGCGAGGTGTATTATCCGAACAAGTACAGAGTACGAGAATCTTTCTATTGTCTAAAAAATCTCGGATTTCTTTTTTTAAATCTTCTTCTGGCATTTTATTTCCTATTATAGATTCACCTAGATGCAATTATTATGAATTATAAGGATTTTTTTAAAAAAAGGTTATGGAAGGATAAAAATTGATTATTAAATACTGATGTTATATAGAATATTATTTAAGTTGGCTTATGTTAGAGTGTGGAAATTCAGTCCCATCTATTGCCGCTTGAACATATGGCGAGATTGGGCCTCGACCTAACGCCATAATCCTAATTTTAGATCCTAGAGCTGGATTTAATGAAGTTCCGAATTTAAGAGACGCATTATTGGGAATTTCGCTGGAAATTGTTGAAATAATCTTGTCTATTTTAGATAATGATAATTGATGATCACCAGAAACAGAAACTATGCATTTATCAACTTTTTTTGTGTCCGGTTCTAAAAGAGGATTGTGTAATGCTAGTTTAGCCTTTTTTATTAAATCGATATCTTCACCTAACGATTCTGTAATACCTATTAAGCCAGAAGGGTAATTTCCTTTTTTTTCTAACACTTTTCTAACATCTGCGTAATCAATATTAATCAATCCACAGTTATTTATTAGACTGATTATTTCTTTAATACACCTGATTAAAACCTCATCCATAATCTTAAAGCCTGCTAGAATAGGTAATTTTTGGTTAAAGCGGAGAAGATTATCGTTTGGAATAGGGATCAATGTATCAGAATATTTCATAAGTTCCTCTAAACCTTTTCTTGCTCTTAAACTTCGTTCCACTCCTTCAGATTTAAAAGGAACCGAACAAAACGATACAACCATGGCATTATTTTTTTTCGCTTCCCTAGCAATAATAGGAGCTGCTCCAGTACCGGTACCACCCCCCAAGCCAAAAGTAAGGAAAACTACGTCAGCATTTAACACTTGAGAGAGGCGATCTACATCTTCTTCAGCAGCCGCAGTACCGATGCGGGGATCGTTACCAGACCCGAGTCCGTTGCAAATCTCTTTTCCGATTAAAAGTTTCTGGCTAGAATTTGAGTAATATAAATCGTGAGCATCTGTATTAATGGCGAGCGTGTCGATGTAATTAGTGTCTATATCGAGCATTCTTGAAACGGTGTTATTCCCGGCTCCACCGATCCCAATAACTAAAGATTTAATTTTTAAAACTTTTAGCAGATCCGCTAGATAAGTGTCGTCATCTAGATTTGACACATTATTTGATTTAATGTTATGACGCGCTATCTCATTAAACCTAGACCTAACAGATTCTCTAGATTTTACAATTTCGCTCAGATCAAATTCATCGTTGTTCATTAACCATTACCATAATATGGAGTAATTAGCTATATAATACGCTAATAATACATATCAAGATTAATATTATTAATATGGGTGTTATTTGGGTAATATATTGAAAATACATCAAATTTCTACTTGTTCGTGTGATAATAAGGACAAATTTTGAAATAGATACATTTAAATGACTGAAGACTATGTTCTATATGCCCGGGGTTGATTAAAAATAGAAATTGAAATGAATAAGAATGCAACTGAACAAACTTTTGATAGTCCGGAAATGGAGGATATAATTAATGTTCGAGCAATTATTAGCTGTCCCTCCGGAGATTATACAAAAAAATTTAAAAACCGATTTCCTAGAAAAGATTTAGAACTTATGGTTGTAGCATTTAAAATTTTTGATTTTATGACTTGCTCTAAATGTGGAGAACTTTTAAATCTTAATTTAGAGTTTGAAATTTAGCCAAATTTTGAAATTTTTTCAATACTTAGCTTTTCTTATTAACAACAATTTAAATTTTTCTTTAGAAAGTTATATTTCGAGTTGAATTTGCCCATAAGTCCCACCTCCACCAGGAGTATATTCAACATTATTTTTCCTTATTGCTTCGATAACTGTGGCAATATTCTCGTCAAATTTTTTGATTTCTTCAATTTCTTTATCAATTAAAATATCAAATTCGGTGCCTAGTTCATTTAACATTTTTTCATATGATTTTAAAACTGTAACACTATTAGTGCTCTTAATTTTTTTAATCGCGCGAATTATATCCATTAAAGGAACCGCATTGACGTATGGAGGCCTATGATTTGGGTGTATTGGTTCGTTTGAGGTAGAAATAACATCAATTCTTTCACTGACTCCTAATTTAATTTTGAAGTTTTTGTTAGTTTTTTCTTTACAAGCAGGACAAACAATTTTCCCTTTGGATACACTGTTTATATATTCTTTTCTCGCATTTAAGGGGTTTTCTGATACTATTTTTATGAATTGTTCTGAAATAGTATATTCGTTAAATAGTGAATCTCTAGTTTTTTCTGATTTAACGAACATTACTCTTCTTCTACATTTATTGCAGAACATATTATAATATTTACCTAACTTCGGGTGAAGGCCTACATTTAGTTCAATTTTGCGTTGATTTTTCCTTTCTAAGGCTAATGCTAGTTCATCAAATGACGGGTTTTCCATTTTAATTTTGTTGAATTCTCTCCCTAAAGAGCGGGGACTTTCAGAATGCGCATCGCTATTGCTTAGAAAAGATATATTTTTAAGAGAATCTAATTTATCAGCTAAATCTGTATTAGCAGAGAGCCCTAATTCTAAAAATTTCACTTTTTTAACGGCATCTTGATAGCATTGTTCGAGAGTTGCGTACTTATTTTGGCGAAAAATTGCTCTAAATGGAGTAAAAGCATGAGCAGGACCTATCATAGCTCCAAAATCTGTGATAATGTCAACTAGTTCCGCAGGAGGTAAATTTACCCTTGGACGACCCCCCCACTCACCCAAAATATTTTTTGAATACGGTTTAATCTTTTTTTGGACTTCTCTTACGGTTGAAAAATCGGGAAAAAAAACCACTTCATGAATCGAATTTTCATCTTCTATTTCAGTCTGCAAAATAAAATAGACATCTTTATATGAGAAAGCTCCGTCACTATCTTTTTTCAAATTCTTTTCTAAATACTTTAACCAATCCGGTTGCAATACATCTCCGGTTCCAAGGATATGAAGCCCTTTTTTCTTGCTCGTCTCAACCATAGTATCTAAATTAAGATTTTTAGATACTGCAATTGAATGAGGTGAGTGGATGTGTAAGTCAGCATTAAAAGAATCCATTAGTTAATTTAAAACTAGAATCTATTAATAATCATTTGCTTTTAGTCTGGACCCTTTTTCAATCCATTCCTTAGCTTTTTCAAAATTTCCTAGTTTTTCATGACAACTTACTGCGCATTCCCAAAAATCTAATTCTGAAGGATCCAGAGCGACAATCTTATTAAATTGTTTTATTGCTTCTTCATAATTTTTTCTCACATCGCAATAGATTCGTCCTAATTTCTTAAGCGCGTTGATATTCTCAGGATCGATTCTAAGAGTGTTTTGATAATATAAAATAGCATTATCAAAATCATTTAAGGCACTATAGCTAAAAGCTAAATTTTCATAAAGTACTGGGTCATCAGACTGTAAATGTAGTGCTTCTTCATAACACTTGATAGATTTTTCAAATTTTTCCGTAAACGTGTAGGATAACCCCAAATTATTCCATGCTTCAATGAATTGAGGATTAAGCTCAGTTGCTTTTTTATAACAGTCTATTGCTAATTCATAATCGTTTTGTTCATATGCAACATCACCTAAATCAAACCATAATTCAGCATTGTTGGGATCAAGATCAATAGCTTTTTTATAAAGCTTTATGGCTTCATCGAGATTCTGGTTGTCGTAATAGATGATAGCGAGATTGTTATATAACATTTGCTCATCTGGGTTGATTTTAATCGCTTTTTTGTAGCATTTTATTGCTTCTTCATATTGTTCGTTTTCCCTGTAAATTAAAGCAATGTTATTCCACACGTCTGTATAGCTTGGTTCATATTCTAGTGCGATTTTGTAATACTTTAGTGCATTATTGTGATCTTCTAAGTCTTCATAAGCAAATCCCATATTATAGTAAGAAATTGCGTCGTCCGGTTCGATTTTAAGCGCTTCTTGATAACATTCAATTGCATCTTCAAATTGATGTATCATACTAAACGCTAGGCCTAAATTATTCCATACTTCCGAAAAAAAAGGATTAAGTTCTATTGCTTTTTGGTATGATTCTATCGCGTTATCGTATTTACCTTCATCGTAATACGCGTCCGCTAAATTAATCCACGCATCAGCGTCATTAGGATCTAATTCTGCTGATTTTTTATATCTCTCAATCATTTTAAAAATTAGATGTGTCTTAGAAAAATAATATTTTATTCCTATTATTTTTTTTGTTTTAGGAAAAAAAGCGTTTCTTTATGTTCAGTAAGATAGTTAAAGCTATATTACGCAAAAAATATCTTGAGTTTGATCTGTAAGTAAAATTCTTAGATGTTTTTCGCTGCTTTTAAAAATTACTTCTTCTAGTTTTCCTTTAACTAACACTTTTTCTCCATCCTTAGCGTGTTCACAAAATCTGCCGCGAAACGAGTTGATTTCAGTAATGTCTTTTAAATTTATATTATTTACAATAAGATTTTTATCCAAGATTTCTATACCTTTAATTTTATAAGAGCAGGGAGTAAAAATGGAATCGGTTGAATCTACAATTTTTGCTTTTATTTCAATCCTTCCTAAATTCTTGAAATTGTAATCGTAATAATTTCCCTTCCAGTCTTCCGGGCTTTTGATATACCGAATAAACAAATCTTTTCCATGAAATTTTCCTTGATGCAGCTTTCTTTTTTCACTTTTAAGAAAATACTCTAAGCTAAAGCTAGATCCTCCGAATCTCCAATTGTAGTGAGTTTTATATTCTTGCATATTATATGTCCTTAAACTCTTTGATACATTAAAGATTTTTTTCAGATTGTCTTGAAATTCTAAACTTTCTCGAGTACCGTATATTAAAATATCTAAATCAGATTTCTCTTTATTTAATCCGACCATTGGTGACCCAGAAATTCCTATTGAGTTTTCAGGCACTTTACCTTTCTTGTTAAACAATTCACACAACTGTACTAAAGCCAGTTCGAAATCTACTAATTTTTTCTTCATTATTAGGGCATTGTAATAGTCTCTTGGGGTATATATTTTTTTAATGTCTCTGATTTTAACCCCTTGAAGTTCTAAATCAAGTTCGTTTGAAAAAAAAAGATATTGTGGGTATTCCTCTCTTATTTTCAAATATCTTTCGTCCAAGGAATAGATTTTTTTATACTTTTTGCCTTCCTTTATTCTATCCCCATTTTGATCTGGATAAAATCTTAAAAAACAAATTTTTCGGTCTTGGGGATGGTGAAAACCTTTTATATCGAAGAAAAGGTGGTTTTCTTTTGTTTCAAGGTAATCCCCTTCAATTCCTTTTGGAATCCTCATAAGTCCCCAGACTTTACTAATTAATATTTCGAAGGCGTTTTTGATTTGATTTTATATTTTGGGATTTCTTTTGTCTTTTTTAATTCTCTCTCAAAATCTCTTTTTTCTTTAAGAAATCTCTCTTTATCACTGTCTAATCTTTGCCTCTCCTTCCTAATTGAATATTTTGCATCCTCTATTTTCGATTTTTCCTTTTCTAATTTTTTAACTTCATTTTTTAAATTTTTCAGTTTATTTTCTGAATTACGAATTTTAT
>JAUWZR010000164.1 GCA_030615235.1 Promethearchaeota archaeon | reverse complement strand
GGATAATAATTCCGCTTTTCCTCTCAATTCCTAATAATATTCTTAATTATGAGAATATATCTATTAAACGTGCTGACTGGGGTTCAAATGCAGATTGGCATGTAGAGGATAATAAATCCACTGCAGAGGTCGATGTAATATATAGAGAGATTTTCGGTTATGAGGAGGCTAGTGGTCTAGATATGCTTGAGCAGCGAATGGATATACAATATACTGATGGGACAAATGCAGTTGCAGGATTTGTCACCCGATTGAAATTCAATGAGGGCGGTGTGGTTGGTGGCGTGGTTGCTAATTGGAGCAAAATATACGAGACTGAACCTACTTTCTCTAGTTCATCGTCAATATCCAACCAAACCGTGAATGCGGATTATAAATTCAATGGTTTTGGGATATATAAGGGTAATTCATCTAATATAGCCTTAGTGAATCACACAATAGGTGAAGGTTGGGAACTAAAACTGAATGAATCTACGAAGATTGGACAAATAGATGTATTGCTTAAGAATTATAAAGTTGGGGCTGTAACCTTAAGTACTACTGAAGTTCCATATGAAGGAAATATGGTAAATCAAAGCAAGGCTGAATTTGATATTGTTGTGAATGCTACAATAGGAAATACTACTCACACACACGATACGCAAGTAATTTACAAATTTGAAGTGAAACACATGATCAATGAAACAAGATACAAATTTGGTGTTGATATAAATTGGACTGGTTATGAAGATTTTCCAACAGAATTAAACATGAATTTTGGAGAGATATACTATTTAGTTGCAAATGATCGATTAGGTGTAGGTATCGGCGTGTTTCCGATTAATACTTTTTATAGCAATGATGAAAATGATACAGCTATTTTTAATTTTAACGATGAAGAAATATGCCGACAATACTTTACAACTGCCTTTAAAATAAACCTTACTGGATCTGATACTAGTACTAGTCGATTTTATTTACAAAATGTATCTTATCATAGTTCAGGTGGTTATATGTCTCGAGTTTACGTTTTCTTTGATGGTTTCAGGTATGGACAGAGTAATGGTGTTGGGTATGATCCCACGATCGTAGTTCCATGTGATTATACTCCGTTACCAAATGGTGATGATACGTTACCAAATGGTGATAATTTAATTTCTTTTGGCAACCTTTTCTTGGTATTTTTCACTGTTTCAATCATCGCATTAGTTATAATAGTAAAGAAACATAAAAAGACAATAAACTTTTGATATTGTAAAATAACTTTTCCTTTTTTTTTATTATTAAATCGTCATATTCACCCTCCACAGAAATAATTATAAATATATAAAGTTTGAAACACAATAATTACTATTCAATAGTTAAACATCAAATTAGGAAATAAAAAATGGTCGTATTAATTGCAGCTATAATTGCTGTTGTTGTTTTTGCTGTAATAAGCGTTCTTCAATTACTACTTGCATTAGGATTACCGTTGGGCAAACTAGCTTATGGTGGAAAGTATGAAAAACTCCCTACTAATATGAGGATAATGAGCCTAGTTGCGATTGGAATATTTGCTTTGGCATCAATTTCAGTGCTAGAACGAGCTAGAATAATAACCGTCTTTAATAATCCAATTTTTACTTTGGTAGTTGTTTGGGTTATTGCCGTATATTTAGCTTTAAATACTTTAACAAACGCGATTTCAAAAAGTAAACAGGAAAAGCTTATAATGACTCCCTTATCGCTAATATCGGTCATTTGTTGTCTTATAGTCGCGATAGCAGCATAGGGAGAATTGAAAATAAACCAACGGCATCATGCCAGAACTTCCAGAAGTAGAAACTTTCAAACGATATTTAGATAAAACATCCTTAAAGCAATTGATTATAGATATTAAGGTTGTAGATAACAGAATATTGAATACAGAAGAGGCTCACCTAAGAAAATCTTTAAAGGGTAAGCGATTTGAATCATCAATTAGGCATGGTAAGTATCTTCTCGTATACCTAAAACCACGATATCTTGTAATGCATTTTGGGATGAGTGGAGACTTGGAATATTACGATAACAAAGAAGAACCCCCTAAATTCAGTAAAGTGATATTCCAATTCAACAACGGCTTTAATTTGGCCTATATCTCCATTAGAATGTTTGGGAAAGTATCTGTCGCTAATTCAATTGAGGAATTTATTGAAGATAAAAAATTAGGACCAGACGCATACAAAATGACCCTTGAAGAATTTCAAGAAGCTGTAAAGAGGAGAAGCGCTATCGCTAAAAACGCGCTACTTAATCAAAGTTTTATCGCAGGTATCGGTAATATTTATTCCGACGAAATTTTATTCAGGACAAAAATTCACCCTAAAACTAACATTAATTCGTTAAGTGATAGTCAAGTAAAAGAACTATTTGTTAATATTAAAGAAGTTTTAGAATACGGAATAAAGAAAAAAGGTGATTTAAGCACTTACTCCAACAAATTTTTAATTCCCCATCGCAAAAAAGAAGAAAAATGCCCGATTTGCAATAGCAATATTACCCGTTTTGAAATTTCAGGACGCCATGGTTTTTTTTGTCCATCTTGTCAAAGTAAATCATAAGAATATTTTCATTATTGCGATTGATTAATTAACCAGAAATAAAATTAGACTAAAATTTGAAATAATTCTGGATTTTTGATTGAAATTAAAACTTTGCTATCTTTAAAGTGTGAGAAAATTATTATTAACAAGAAAAATTACCAAAAGATTTATATACTGTGAATGACTTAGTATTCATAACACAATAATGTGAAAGGAATACTATTCTAGCACTAATTTTAAAAAACTGAAGATGAGATATGTATATGATAAAAAAGGTTAAGGAATTTGGCACAAAAGCTTTAATCGCATCAAAAGAAATCAGAGATTATGTAGAAAAGTTTGAGAGCGAAATAAATCGTGGAATCAGCACATTATGCATCTTAGCAATAATTACTAGGGCTGAAAATGGAGAGGTTCATGGATACGCATTATTAAAGAATCTTAAAGAGGAGACTAATGAAATGCTGGTTATTGAAGAAGGTACCTTATATCCTTTGTTAAGAAAACTCGAGGGTAACGGTATACTTAAATCTGAGAGGAAGATCGTTGAAAACCGAATGAGAAAAGTATATTCGATAACAGAACGTGGAGATAAAATATATAATTATTTATCTGGGTTCTATGGCAAGTTATCAAAGGCTATTTCTCCATTGCTTGATATTAATGTTCACTTGAAAGAACAATATTTATATTGCCCAAACTGCGCTAACAAAATCGATTTAAACGAAAATGGGAACCAGTTTTGTGATATGTGTGGACTAAACATACAAGAATTAAGAGAAAGGAGGCCGAAATAAAATGAGTCAAAATAATATGGATGGAATGGTTAAAGACTACATTAAGAAGATTAAGGAGAAATTGCCAGAATGGTTGAAGGAGGATAAGGAGGAGCTTAAAGATGTCTTGAGCGAGATTGAAGAACACATTTGGGACAAAGCTGAGGAGCTTTCAGAAAAGGGGGATCCTACGGAATCGTCAATTCAACAAGCTCTTTCTTCTATGGGAACGCCTGAAAGCATAGCAAAGGAATTTAAGCGCCGTGGAGTGCCTAAAGTATATATTACGGAAGATTTATGGCCACTTTACACGAGAGTCTTAGGGATATTATCTGCTGTTGTTGTCATGGTAAATGTAGTTTTCATGATTATAAACATTGTTACAGGGAGTTTTCAGCTTGATTTCGTAGGAATTCTCTTTTGGCTTGCCGGTATATTCACAATAGTGACGCTCGTATTCGTAGGATTGTCTATGGAAGGATATCTTCCTGAGGATTTAAAAACTCAAGAGGAACGCGTTAGAGAGAAAAAAGAACTATCCATTGCAGAAAAAAATGGATGGCCGATTTCACCGAATGGAAAACCATTGAAACCCTTCATACAGCCTACGGGCACGATCGTTGGAGGGATCATTCAGATGGCTATTGGACTAATCTTTATAATTCAACCAGAAACGGATTTTACTTACCTAATAGAACCAGAATTCTTAACTTTACTTCGTATTTTTGGAGTGTTCATTATTTCTAAGGGAGGTTTACACCTAATTCGTGGTGTCATTGGCAATCAGCAAGTTACAAAACATCAAATCATCATTGGTATTAAGATATTTCTATCAATAATAACCATACCATTTGTAGTGGTACTGATGGAAAAACCTGAATTAGTCCCCTTCGTTCCATTTGAAAAAATCCTGATAAGCTGGTTTTTTGCTTTTGTTATCTTTTTGGACGTTGTTGGAGTAATTTCAGACACATACAAGGCTTTAACACTCGAAAAATATAGGAATATAAATTAAAAAAAAAAAAATAAAAACATTTTTAAAAAATTAAAAAAAAAACAAACAAAAAAGTTGATAAGAAATTACACAAGAGAAAAGTGAAGCACAATTTTGGAAGGATGAAATCAAAAAGCACTGGAAGGTGCTTATTGTCTGCATAGCTGCAATCGTAGTTCTTTGCTATATAGCAGTAATCGTAGTGATCTGGCATATAGAAACAACTCCGATTGGAAATTATGGTACTGCTACCATTGACCAATGGAGTTTAGATTGGATTGTAGGTTTCGTTATTGTGCTGATTTTATGGGAATTGCTATTTGTTGGATTACCTGCTGGTTTATTCTTCGGATTAGGAGGATACTTCTGGTGGCAGAGATTACCTGCTGACGAGAAAGAGTGGTATAAAAAGGAAGAGAAGAAGAGCCATAAATCCAGAAATGCCGGTGGTAGTTTTGGGCTCGTACTCTTTATTGCGTATTGTATCTATATCGCTATTGAGGGTAACTATTATACCGCTTTTGGCAGCCTTCCTTATACCTACTGGGTATACTCTTACCTATTAACAATGGTATGGTTATTAATTATAATAGGTATTCCAATAGCAATAGCAGGGCTAATATATCTTAGATACTGGTTAAATAAACCGGAATAATAAATTATCTTTTTTTTTTTTTCTTATTTTGTTGGAAAATCACATGGTAGAATAGTACTAATAAAAAAAAAATAATAAAAATTAAAAAAAATCAAATAAAGAGGTATACTAATGAAAGCAAATTTTATGAAAGCAATTGTATGCACAAGATACGGACATCCGGATGTTCTTCAGCTCAAAGAGGTAGAAAAACCAACTCCCAAGGAGAATGAAATCCTGGTAAAAGTATATGCGACTACAGTAACAGCAGGGGACGTGACACTTCGAAGTGGTATGAAAAAGATTCCTCTCTTAATGCGGTTCTTCGCGCGAATAATGATGGGTTTCAGAAAACCAAAAAAAGATATACTTGGGATGGAGTTAGCAGGGGAAATTGAAGTAATAGGCAAAGATGTAAAACTTTTTAAGAAAGGCGACCAAATTTTCGGAACTACCACTGGGTTGGATTTTGGTTCTTATGCTGAGTACATATGTATACCTGAAGAGCCTTTATCCACAGGAATGTTTGGAGCTAACATGGTGGCAATAAAACCTACCAATATGACTTATGAGGAAGCCGCCGCCGTTCCTATTGGGGGAGATACAGCATTACATTTTCTTAGAAAAGGAAAAATCCAAAGTGGACAAAAAGTCCTTATCTATGGCGCTTCTGGATCAGTAGGTACTTTTGCGGTACAGCTTGCCAAGTATTTTGGGGCAGAAGTTACCGGGGTATGCAGTACCACGAATTTAGAATTGGTTAAATCTCTGGGAGCCGATAAGGTAATTGATTACACTAAAGAGGATTTTAGCAAAAGCGGTGAGACCTATGATATTATTTTTGATACGGTAGGCAAGAGTTCGTTTTCAGATTGTAAAAGATCGCTAAGGAAAAAAGGATTCCTTCTTGAAGCAATGATGAAAGTATCACATCTTGTTAGAGGCTCATGGACTTCAATGAAAGTAATAGGTGG
>JAUWZR010000133.1 GCA_030615235.1 Promethearchaeota archaeon | reverse complement strand
CATTTTCAAAATATAAAAGAGGTAATAAAAATTGGGAATCCCTCCAATAAAATCGAGATCAATTATTATATCACCATTCTTTATACAAATTTAAACGATGGAAAGAAAGAAGGCTTTTTAGTAGGAAATATAAAGAATATGGGAGATATGTTAATAGGTAAGTGGCCATATAATGAAGAAAATGTGTCTAATTCAAAAGATCTTTATTTACAAAAATTGGATTTGCTTACAAATAGTAGCAAATTTAAGAATATTTGTGTAATTTATCCTTTGAAATAAAGGAAGAAGATAATAAAGCTTAAATGAAATTATCTTCATTCTCTTTTAGAAAATTATAAATTTCTTGATTGTTTGGCATTCCAGATCTCGCACCTAATTTTTGTATTTTTTAAAATCTTTATCTAATTATAGTTTTATGAACTAGGGACAAAATAGAAGTAGATGATTTTAATTATTATTATATTTTTAGGTCATAATTTCTTTTATTCGATTCTCTAAATCATCATCAACATTAATATCTTGAAAGCTAGAAGCCACTATTTCATAAGAATCGCTGTAATCATTAAATTTTACTCGACCTTTAATCATAATATCCCTACCAATGATACTAGAAGATAACTTTTTTAGTAATTTTTCATAATCTGGAGTATCTTTAACTTTTACAATTAGCTCTGCTTTTTCTCCTACTAACTTCTCAGCTGCTTCCCCAATAAATGTCGCTCTAATTTTTCCACTCTCATCTTCAAGAAAATGACTGGTAATCATTGTGAGTCTTTTATCGCCAGCTTTATCGCATGTACAATTATCTATTTTTCTTCTACATTCGGAACAGGCTTCGTAAAATCTGAGATTTTTTAATTCGTTAGATATTACACCTTTTATTTCAAAAAATCCAGAGCTTTGAATAGTGTTAATTTCAGTAAAATTTCCTGAAAAATTACTTTGTTTGAATTTTGATGACGGTTCGGATACTTTAATATTATCAATCTTTAAATCTATTTTTTCTATACTCGAGTCAATATTAATAGTTACTTCGTTTTGCTGTGAATAGTTACTATATCTAAGTTCAACATTTTTCAGCAAAACCCCGTCTCCGTTCTTCAGAGACATTGAAAGTTCATCTGCTCTCTCCCGCCAAGCTGTAACTCTAATAGAATCAGTACTATCACTCACAGTGAACCCTAATAATGAAATTTCTTCACCAGATTTTAAAGTTATTCTCTTTAAGTCATCTATTGTAGAAATTATTCCTTGAAAAGAGATATAACCTTTTTGATTTTGAAGTGTATCGATGCTATCAATGATTTGTGATTCAAACTTAACTTCTTTGTCTTTTTTCGTAATTTGTGTCCAGGAAGTTGCGTGCAAATCTATTTGGCCTTCAGTAAAATTACTTTTTCTAGGATTTAAGCTACTGAGAGAAATAAAATCGCCTATTTCAATGTTTTCTATTTTATCGATATCCTCGTTCCAAAAACTTATTCTAGTTTTACCTGATGAATCCCGGACCGTTAACGAGCTTACCTTTCCATTTTGACCGTCCTTCCGAATGAAGTCGCGAACCGGGGAATGATTCATTACTTTTCCTTCAATTGATATAGATCCTAATTTTTCGTTAATCTCATTTATTAGTTTAAATTCTTCCTTTATTTTGGGGTATTTCTTATAATCAACATCCTCAGGGGCTAAAATTATTTTACTAAATCTTCCAATATGAATTTCTATTCCCCCATATCTTCCTTGTTTTGCATTTCCATTCAAGATTTTAACGATTTCATTTTTTTCAAATCGTTCATCTTTAAAAACATTTACCTGGTCGTCCCATAATACAATTCGAATATCCCCTGTATTATCATGTAATTTGAAAGCTCCCACATATCCGACTTCTCCATTGCTTTTATTAAAACTATTGAGATTGAAAATATCCTTAATTCTACCAACTAATACAATATTTTTCATGTTCAAGGTAATGTCAGAAATGTTTAATTCGATCTCATTCAAAAGCTCTTGATTTTCGCCTGAAACTTCTACTCCTAGTTCTTTAGCTATTACAAACAATGCTCCTTCATCTGAAATTAAGCCCTTTAATTCCTCTTTTTTCTCTTCCACTAGGCTTTGTATTTCCTTTTTAGAAAGTCCAGTATCTTCAATGATTTTATTAATGTACGCTTCAGTTTTCATTTCTCTCACTTTTTTGTTTAGTTTTCCTTATTCAAAGATAAAATTAGAATTTATTCTTTAAAAATGAAATTATTTAATACTTAATTAATCACTATTTTTAAACAAAAAGAGTATATCATATTGGTAATTTGTTATAGATAATTTAAATCAAATGTCATATTTTTGTCGTAATTATGAATAAATTCAGGATCATTCCAGTTATTGATATATTAAATTCTCAAGCTGTGCACGCGATCAAAGGAGAACGAGAAAAATATAAACCACTGAAATCAGTTTTAATTCATGATAGCAACCCAATACAAATTGCATTAAAATTAAAAAATGAGTATTTATTCAACGAATTTTACATTGCCGATTTGGATGCAATACTTCAAAGAAAGCCTAATACCACAATCCTTTCAAAAATACTCGATATTCCTGGGGTTGAGATTATGATTGACCCCGGAATAAAAACTAAAAAGAATGTAAAAAAATATTTTAAACTTAATCTAAAATCGTTGATTTTAGGATTAGAAACCTTAAAAGACCTAAAAGTTATTACGAAGTGTTTAAAACTATTTAATACTAACAAAATTGTAGTAAGCATCGATATGTACAACGAAGTAATTCAGACTAATATAAAGGAAATTAGAAATCAAGATATATTTGAAATAGTTCGTAAAATTGAAGACTTAGGCGTAGTTAATATAATTTTACTTGATCTCTTTAAAGTAGGACAGAAGATTGGAGGAATTCCCGCGCTTTATTTAAAAATAAGAGAAGATTTTAACGGCAAAATACTTGTTGGAGGTGGAATAAAAGACATCCAAGATATTAAGAAATATAAAAGTAGTAACTTCTCAGGGGTTCTGATTGGGACAGCTTTATACGATGGGTCTATAAAAATCGAAGAACTTAGAAACTTTCTTAAATGTTAATCAATAAAAATAACACCCGAGCTTGAAACATTTAAAGATTTCTTACATACGGGGCAAGCGTGCTTCATTCTAACCCAATCGGTTATGTGTTCCTTATGAGCTTTCGCTTCACAAATTGGACAGCCAGCCACTTCGTCAAATATTTCGATATTCTTTCCACACACTGCACACTTGGTTTTTGATGCCGTAGAAATCCGTATTACTTCTTTTTTTATATCGAGTACAACATTATCTGTGTTTTCAGCTGTAGGATTAATTTGTTTCAATTCGTTTCGGGTATCAACACAAAAGATAGTTCCCTCCCTATCATCTTTACGATTCCCAATCCAAACCACTTTACCCTTGAAATAACTGGATCCCTCGTTTTCTAACGAGAGGTTTAACCTTCGATCTTCCATCACAAATGTTTGTATTACTTTAGTATATTTCAACTCATTTAAATTTGAGGATATTTGTTTAATCACTTCAAATGGTTCTCTGAATACTTCATTTGTTATATCGACTTTTGTGATTTCTTTCGGGGACATAATAATTCATAATTTTTTTGATATTTAATAATAATTATTTAATTTAAATTTTTATATCATTTTCTATCCTTAACATTTTTAATCAAATTTTAAATATCCAAAAATAAAAGATAATTTATAACTTGAAGGATAAAATATCTATTAATAATTGAACTTCTTGACTATCATAAATTAATTTTTAACATTTACATGTTACACGATTGATTATGCAAAAGAGAATCAAATTGCTGGTGAGCCCTAAAACCTTGGAAGAAGCTAAGGTTGTAGTTAAACACGAAGAGGTTGATTATATAGATTGTAAAAATCCCAGCGAGGGATCTCTTGGAGCAAATTTTCCTTGGATCATAAAACAAATGAAGGATTTAATACAATTTAACGTTTCTCAACTATTAAGTGCAACAATTGGAGATTTTCCTAATCTACCAGGTTCCGCTTCTTTAGCAGCCCTTGGTGCTGCAGTAGCAGGGGCAGATATTATAAAAATAGGACTTAAAGGCCCTACAACTGAAACTGAATGTATTTTTTTAATGAATAAAGTAGTAAAAGCGGTTAAAGATTATAACCAAAATATAAAAATAGTAGCAGCAGGCTATGCTGATAAGATAAGGATGGAAAGTTCTCCCGATTTTTTATCCCTTCCTGTGATAGCAGCTAAATCAGGTGCTGACATCGTGATGCTTGATACTTATATCAAAGATGGAAAGGGGTTATTTGATTTTCTTAGTATTAAACAATTAAAACTATTTAAAGATAAAGCAAAAGAATTTAATCTTGAGGTTGCACTTGCTGGAAATTTAAGGAAAGATTCACTTCCCAAAATAAAGGAAATCTGGCCAGATATAATCGGCGTTAGGAGCCTGGTTTGTGAGGGTTACGATAGAAATAACGGAATGATTAAAGGACATCTCATAGAAGAATTAAAAACGGAGTTATACAGATAAGTTCCTTGTTGTAGAATTTCAGATAAAACATCTCTAAAATGATCTTCTTTTTTAGTTTATTTTAATAACATTATTTTGGTTACAATGATAAACTCTTCTTATGTATGGTAAGGAATTAGGAATAATTGGAACTGGAAAAATTGGTTCTGCCTTATTGGGAAGGCTGATTTCCACTAACACGATTGATAGAAGCAAAATTATTGCATATGATAAAGATGAAAATAAACGTAATAAATTATCCCAAGAATATAAAATTGAATATGCTGAAAGCAACGAGGGATTGGCAAGAGTCTCTAAATATATTTTAGTTGCCGTAATACCCCAAGTGATAGATACAGTTTTAAAAGAAATTGAACCGATAATTACAAACGAACAAGTAATAATATCTATTGCTGCGGGAGTTTCCTTTAATCATATTAATAAATTTATAAATCCAGCAGTAGGATTAATAAGAATAATGACAAACACGCCGGCACTTGTAGGTGCTGCAGCTACAGTAATAGCTCATAATGAAAATATCAAGGATCACCAACTAGAATTCGTTAAAGGAATATTTAATGCTGTGGGGATGGTAGTCGAATTAGAAGAAAGACATTTGGATGCGGTAACAGGTTTGTCTGGAAGCGGTCCCGCATATATATTCATTATTATTGAAGCTTTAGCCGATGGGGGTGTGAAAATGGGCTTGCCTAGAGCCACCGCTTTAAAATTAGCAGCTCAGACTCTTTTAGGTTCTGCAAAACTTCTTTTAGAAACGAATATACACCCAGCAGCACTGAAAGATATGGTCACTACTCCAGGAGGAACGACTATAACTGCGATACACGAACTTGAATCTGCAAAAATAAGAGCCACATTAATTAGAGCAGTAGAAGCTGCTACATTAAAATCAAAATCGTTAAATTCAGCAAAAATTAATAATAATCAATAATTAGTTTTATAAAACTTTTTATACAAGATTTTCTTGTTATCTGTAAGAAATGGCAAAATTATCCAAGTTTGGAGAAGATTTTTTACTACTGGCACTTAGAATTGACAAACATATTAAAGGTTATGTCGATTTTTATATTGGTCCGAAGAAATTACAGAGAATTGTCAGTAATGAGGTTGTAAAATCACCAAACAGACTTTTAAATGACTGTAAAACTCTCCAGAAGAATTTGCTCGTACAAGGCTACGACAAAGACCGTGAAAAGTATTTGGAAAAATTGT
Source organism: Promethearchaeota archaeon (assembly GCA_030615235.1). Lineage (GTDB taxonomy): Archaea > Asgardarchaeota > Lokiarchaeia > Sigyniarchaeales > SOKP01 > SOKP01. Next base: position 1,373 of record JAUWZR010000133.1, on the reverse strand, counting down.
TGATAGCTATGAGGACATCAATTGAAATTCTAAATGGTGTTGAAATCCCATTCAAGGAAAATTTTTTAAGACTGTACGATGTAAATTTACAACCAATTAACGAATCTGAATTAGATAAATTAATAAGTGATATAAATGAGGCCTATAAGGGTTCTGGTAGTTTAGATGAACGTATGAAGATTTTAAGGGAGAGGCGAAATGTTCCCGAAGACAAAGTATCTTCTTTATTTAGAAAAGCACTTGATATTACAAAGATGAAGACTAAGGAGTTGTTTGGAGATATCTTACCTAAAGAAGAGAGAATTCTAATAGAATTGGTAAAAGACAACAATAACGATAAAGCAAAATGGGCCTATTACGAGTTGTACTTGGGTAATTTTAACTCAAGAATAGACATCAATCCGAAATATAATATGTATTGGACTGCCTTTTTATCAGTTGCTGCTCACGAAGGATATCCTGGCCATCATATGAATTTTGTCCTCAATGAACAGAGATTATATCAAGAATTGAATCATTTCGAACATTCAATCTTACTGATTAAATCACCTAAATTAGTAATTTGCGAAGGTATAGCAGACCTTGCAATTAATGTGCTTTTTTCTTATAGGGAACAAGCAGAGATTGGCTTGCAATTTTGCTTAAACGGGATAGAAGAAGATAGTGTTGAAAACTTAACCCTCCAAAATAGTGTAAAGGCAAAACTTTCACTTTTTTGGTATAATATTGCGTATCACGCACTTTTTGACGAGTGGAGTGAAGAAAAATTAAAACAGTACGGAGCCAACTTTGAAATCCTAAGCCAAAAAAATATAGAAAATATCCTAAAACTAATTTTTGATCCCTTACATTCAACAACGGCTTTTTTATATAATCTTGGAAGCAAAATAATCATAAATAAATATGGAGAATTCCCCTCAGTGAAGAATTTTCGAAGTATTTTGTTAAATCCGTTTTTACCCTCAGATTTAGTTTGATTTAACTTTGCTATTGTAAATTAAAATTTATATCATAAGCCTTAAAAACGATTAACAAGTTATTTAATTCTTACTGATCACTTTTCACTTTGGTAGGTGTTTATATACCCCTTATTAAATCATAAATTGATTAAAAAAAAACCTATGAATCTTTCAATTCAGTTTCAAAATTATTAATTTAAGTCATAGACATTAAACTCTAAATAAAAAGTGAGATAAAATGCCTGGCCAATCCGACATTGTTCCATAAATAGATGTTTTAAGTATAAACATCATATACTTCTTCTTTTTTAATTCGAAGTTTAAATAATCCCAATGAGAAATAGATTGCATTGTTGAGGATTCAAATTTCTGAAAAAAGTTTTTAGAAATCTTAATCAACAAATAGATTGATAA
>JAUWZR010000041.1 GCA_030615235.1 Promethearchaeota archaeon | reverse complement strand
CAACAATTTTAGCTGAATGTGGACACATATACCAGATCAAAAAAAAATTAATTAAAAACGGTTATACAATATTGCCATGTAAATTATGTTTTACTGGTGTTAGAAGCTATGACTAGTATGGCTTTATTGAATAAAAATACTAAACCTCCTCTCATGTATTTAGGTTTATCTTTAATTTATATTAGAGAAGATACAAAAGTTTGAGCTTTTTATAGTTTTAAATTAAAAAACTATCATGGGAATTCCCGATCACTCGGCAATTGTATCAAGGATAAAACAGACTTCTGAAAAATCTAAAATTCACAATTTATTTATTTTCAATAAATCAGGTATATGTATTTACGGATTAAATCTTACAAATCTTTACCCTATAGAGCAAGAACAACTCATCTCTTCTTATTTTACGGCCCTAATGTCGTTCACCAAAGAATTGATTGGAGATAAAATCAAAACGGTGGAGATGGGAGGCGGCATAAAGTTAGTTGTTTTTGAAAAAAAGACATTATTTTACAGTATTCTTTGTAGTACTATTGAAAATTTAGAGTTTCTTGAAGATTTAATTTCTAAAATTGAATCGCAATTTTTGAAATATGTTATTAAAAATAACATTAAAACGGATTTAGAATATGTTTACGACGAGCATTTAAACTATCTCATAGAGGATATTATCAAGGAGCCTTTTAACAGTGAATTCGACATAGTTAAAGAAAAAGAGATAATAAACTTCCTTATCGACTTTTCGTCAAACGACGATATTAAAGGTGTTATTCTATTAACTCATAGAGGAAATGTAATTTACTCCTCAATAAATGACAATATGTTAAAACCATTCCTAAAAGAAGTTGATTTTAGGGTGAAAATATCAAATAATTCTATTTTAAAACTATTTTATACTTCTAAAAACAAGGAATTAATTTTCTCTGAAAATGTTAACGATTTGTTTATAGTTATGCTTATTTTTGAGAGTAAAATTAAATTTGGAATAGCTGAGTTTTATTTACAGAAAGTGGTAAGGAAAATTAAGAACTTAATTGGAATTTAACTAATGCTGGTGTTAAATTAGTACTACAAAATCTGAAACATTCGCACTTGAAATAGAGAAACTGTAAACAACGGTTCTTTATTATTTATAAAATACAAATTAAAATATCTTAATAAATAATAAAATGTAAGAACCTAAAGTGAAATTTAACATGACTAAATCAGAAGAGGGATTAAAAACAGCATTTGCTGGTGAATCCCAAGCAAATAGGAAGTATTTGGCTTTTTCGAAAAAAGCTGAGCAAGAAGGTTTTCCCGGTGTAGCACGCTTATTCCACGCTGCTGCCGCCGCCGAAACAGTGCACGCACATAATCACCTGCGGGTCTTAGGAGGCATCAAATCAACCGTTGATAACTTAAAAGAAGCAATTGAAGGGGAATTTTATGAGTTTACAAAGATGTATCCGGAATTCATAGAAGATTCAAAAACTGATGGAAATAAGAGCGCTGAACGTTCCTTTAATTACGCTAATGAAGTAGAAAAAGTACACCATGAATTATACAAAAAAGCATTGGAGTTAGTGGAAAATGGGAAAGATCTAGAAGACAAACCAATGTATGTCTGCTCTGTTTGCGGACATACTCATCAAGGAGACCCTCCAGATACATGTCCTGTCTGTAATTCTCCTAAAAAAGTTTTTAATAAAATTGATTAGAAACTTATCTTTTTTTTTAAATTGTCCAAGGTTTATACCCATCCTGTATTTTACGGAAATAATCATCAATTGAGAATCCCAATTCCTTTTCAACCCTTCGCAACGCTCCCATAGTTGCTCCATTAGCGTAATACCGTAAGAGCAATTCGGAAATAGAAGAGTCACCTAAGGAGATAAGTGTCTGTAATCTCGCAGCATTGATTGTTCTTTTTGGGGCTTTGAATTTAATTTTAATTGAAGAGAGTCTTCTTAATTCTCTTTCTAACGTTTTAAACCTCTCTAATAAAATATGTAGATTTTCAGATAAATAATAATGGCATTTATTCTCATATGGAGTGTTTAATTTAGGAACAAATGGGTTAATATTTACTTTTAGTTGATTTCCAGTAAACCCTAACTTTTCAATAGACTTTAAGAGAGTGACTATTTCAATAATATCGTCATCAGTTTCCCCGGGTAATCCTATTAGAAAATAAAATTTTATATTTTTAATTTTGGACTTACGAATCATCTCTATTGCGCGTAAAATTGAATCGTTGGAAACTTTTTTGTTTAAATCATATCTTAGCGAATCATTACCAGTTTCTGGAGCTATTGTAATAGTTTTTATATCACCTCGCTCAAGGATTTGAATAATTTTGGGCGTAACATGTTCAATTCTTATTGATGGTATACTAAAGCGTTTACCAGAATTGAGTATAAACTCACAAATTTCAGAAAATCTGGGATGTGAAGAGACACATGAACCAATAAAGCTAAATTTTTCAAAATTTGAATATTTCAATCCATTTTTAATCGATTTGATAATTTCATCGAAACTTTTATTTCTGAAAGGATAGTTATGAAAAGAAGATAAACAAAACTTACAACGAAAAGGACATCCCCTATTTATTTCAATAAAATAGTTTTCTTCAAAAATTTTTTTAATGTTTTCACTCTTCGACAATAGTTGGTATACTGGAGTAGGTGATTGATTCAAATCTTCCAGTACTGTGCGATTTGTAGGATTATCTATGCTTGGGATATAAATACCTTCAATTTTTGAAAGCTTGGTAAAAAAATCCTTAATAGAATAATTTCTAGATTTGAAATCTAAGAATTTATCAAAAAATTCTTTCAGGTTTGGCTCTACATCTCCAATAAAAAAAAGATCAAACACTTTACTCATTGGTAAGGGATTGGAGGTTATAGCGGGGCCACCTCCTATTACTAGTGGATAATGTTCCGAATTTCGAGATAAATAACTTAATCGTTTTTTGGATTCCAAAGGAATTTGTGCTTTCTCCAATAGCCATAAGATGTTTTTGAAATCGTTTTCAAAATGAACGGAAAATCCTAAAATATCAAAATCTGTGGGTAAAAATCGATTTTCAATGCTTCGAATGCGATTAAAAGAGGAATTATCGCCAGACGCGGGATATTTTCTCTTTTCTGGAAGGAAAAATCGTTCACAAGCATAATTTGGATTTGAGTTAATCATAAAGTAGAGCAATCTAATAGAATAAGAGGACATACCCATTTGGTATGTATTTGGATATATTAATCCAAATGATAAATCAATTTTCCTCCAATCCTTAATAATTAAACTTTCTTCAAACATACAGAATTTACCATGATTCGTTAGATCATTCTATGATCATGAATCTAGCTCTAGTTCTTTTAATAATTTTTTGACTTCTTCAACAATTAAAGGCAAAACCCTCCCAATTTTGTGGTGAATTACAACCTCTGCTTTCTCATCTAAGTCTGTTGGCTGATCATTTACGATTATTAATTTTCCTCTTTCTCTTAAAGTATATAATGGTAAATCACACACCGGAGCAACTGAAAGAGAGGACCCAGCAATTAGCATTACATCCGCTTTCTGAGCTAAAGCTTGAGATTGGTACTTCTCGAACAGGGGCAGACCCTCACCGAACAATACAACAGAGGGTTTGAGGGGAGCAGCACAAAAATCACAGCTAGGACCTTTTTTCTTCTCTCTTTTTAATTTCCGATAAATTTGTTCCTTTGTATATGATGCTCTACATCCTAAGCAGCTGAACCTATTGATACTACCGTGGATTTCATAAACTATTACAGAACCAGCCTTTTGATGAAGTTCATCAACATTTTGAGTGATCACCGCTTTCAATATGTCCAAATTTTCGAGTTCCGCAAGAGCATAATGCCCTAGATTTGGTTTTGCTTTGAATAAATTTGGAGCAATCTTTTGAGCCATTTGCCAGAATTTAGCTGGATTTTTAAGAAAAGATTGAATATTTCCATAAATTTCTGGTTTATATTTTTCCCAAATACCTCCCTCGCTTCTAAAATCCGGAATTCCTGATTCTGTAGAGATTCCCGCACCAGTTAACGCTATTGCTTCTTTTGAATTAAAAAGCAAATTTGCTGCTTGCTGAATTTTCTTTTTTTCAAGTAAATTAATAATTTTCATGGACTTTTGTTACAATTACTAGATTAAGAATTGAATATCGATACGATACTCTAATTGCTCGATTATTTTTATTATATTTTTAGAAATTATTAAAAGTTAATTGTTATAGATGTACAGAAAAACTAAAAAATTCCTAAAATTAAAATATATCTTATCTTTATTTTATTTAAACTTCATTTAACCTAAAAAAATTTAATTATTCATTAATTTAAATTCTTAAAGGGATATTTTAAGCATTTAGCTATTGTTTCTTTAGAAAATGATTACTGGTTTCTCTATAATCATAGAAGATGATGTGTTATACGTTTCAAATGAAAACAGGTATCCAGCATTTGAAATCGTATTATTTGTAAAGAAATTAATAAGTAGTCTTAATCCTAAAAATTTCTGGCGTTTAACTGACATCTATTTCGAAGGAGAGTCTGGTAAAGAACGGATGATAATAAAACACATTGTCAATGAGAACGATCAAAACCTCTTTTATTGTATCACAGGTGATTTCCTTTCTAATTCTGAAGAAGTATCTAAGCTCATGGCAGAATATTACGAAAAAGTTACAGCAAACTATGAAACGGTAGAAATTATTCAAAAAGCCTCGAAAAACTCTGAATTTTCAAAAATTATCAAGTTTATTACTGCTTATCTATGGGATAAATATAGAGAACCATTGGAAGATGAAGACATAGAGTTGCAATGTTCTGATACGGAAAATAAAATAATTTATTGCGGAATTTCTTCTCAAGGATTGCCAATTATTTCACAATTATACGACGTAACGCTTCTACACAACTTTCAAAGAGAAATCACGAATGAAAATATAGAATTGCTTAGTTCAAATATTTCAGCTAAATTAGCCACAATAGCTATGAATACTCAAATTAGAGCTAAAACTAATATTAAAGAAATTCATTTTGATGATTTAGGGGATCATGGATACAAAAAATTAATTCTCTATAGTAATATTAACGATTACTCCTTAGATTTCATTGCTTCAGGGGATTTTGTTAAAATTAAAGAAATTTTCAAACGATTGGAAGATAATATCTCGCAGGAACAAGTTTTAAAAAACGAGTTCATGGGTGATTTAAAACCATATAGATTTTTAAAAACTCACCTTGAGGATATGATCCTTCAATTTGATTAATAATTCCAAAATAATATGCGTCTTTCTTATCCTTATGAAGGCTGTTATAATAGCAGCAGGAAAAGGTAAATGGCTTAATGCTTTAATAATATCGACACAAAAACACTTGTAAACGAAAACATTCCGTTAAATACTATATACTAACAAAATGAAAACGAGATAATAAAAAAACCAGGAAAAACTTGACATAATTGTGGGTAAAAACCTAACAATTATACCAAACGCTATTATTATGTCGATTTTTCAGAGACTTCTTCTTTAGCTTCGTTTGAATCACTTGGAACATCATTTGTGGGCGATTTTGGTCTCGGAGATGACTTATTCCTAGTAAGCTTCTTTACGTTTATTCGTTCAGTTCTTTTAATATCACTCTTTCGAGAGCGCTTGACTTCAACTTCGACTAACTCAAAATCTTCATCTTTAGTTACATATACCATATCTTCTCCCCCCTCTGGAACGCTTATCAATTTACATTTAATGACTGAACAGTTCGATAGTGGATAAATGGTTTTAGCTATTCTGATGATTTGATTGGTAAACTCTGCATAAATCATTCCAGTAATGAACTTCTCATGATTTAATGTTTTTGAGAACTCTTTCAAAATTTCTCTCATGATTTTACGAATTACAATTTGTTGCGAGCTTCGGGCTCGTTTTATAGTAGTGCATATAATCGTTAATCTATAGGTGTAATTGTCTTTAGTAGTAAGATTAATTATGGTTTGAATCTTAGAACTTCCTCTTCCGATTAAGGATCTAACGTAATCGTTAGTATATGAATGCCCTAAAAACATAGATTGTGCTTGCTTTGCTTCTTGATTGACTTGGACTACTTTAAATTTCAATTTTAAACTTATATCTTGGTATCGATTTGTAAAATCATATAGTAAGGTTTCAAGGGTTCTACCGTTAATATTGTTCTCCATTCCGATTATTTCTCCAATAGGCTTAAAGTTGAAGCTTTTTGGGGCGATGATGGTATACCAATCTTTATCTTTAAATGATACTCTCCTTAATTTTGATTTCTTTTTTTTGACTTTCTGGCTCATATCTATATTTACCTCATCAAAATTTTTTACCTCATCACGATTGTTCTAATCGTATCAGGTGAATATTTAAAATCACTTGGTAATATTTTCTTTTTCTTGTAATATTTAATTAGTCTGTAAATCTTGCTTTCTGTCCGTTGTAAACCCAGTTTTGAATGCAAATCTTTATGATTTGATTCTAAATGTTTTCTTAATATAAGCGCTTTTTTCACTAAGTTAGTTAAATCCTCGGGAAGTGGAGTTTCAATATCATGTTCTTTAAGAATTTGACTAATAGATTTACCGGTGACTACTTTCACTAAAGGGATACCATAAGAATCTCTTAATATCACACCTATTAGGGATTGGGAAATCCCTTTTCTCGCTAGTTTAATGACCTCGTTTTCTACTTCTTCAGAAGAAAGTTCTACCCACACAGGTTTTTCTAATCTAGCTGGGCGTGTACTTCCAGATTTCCCTTTCTTTCTTGAGTGCATTCGAGCCATTTTTTGCGTCCTAGTTTATGAATAATTTAATAATAGTAATTTTATTGATGAACGATATAAAGAATCATATAAATTAAAATTTTTGAATTTGTTAACTAAAACCTTATTAATCTAAATATATCATAGGAAATTATTGTACTTATGAAACAAGAAAAAGAAATAATTTATTTTATTACTGGGAATAATCATAAGTTTAATGAAATTAAAAAATTGTTCCAAAAGGAAGAATTAGTTTACGATTTAAAGCAGAAAACCCCTGCTACTATTGAAATTCAAGCATCTAGTATTAAAGAAGTCGCTGTCTTTAAACTTAATAGCGTAAAGATAAATTTTAATACATCTTATTTTGTTGAGGATACGGGTTTTTTTATTGATGTTCCTCTCAAAGGATTCCCAGGAGTATATTCCAAGTTTGTATTAAATACTATAGGTAATAAAGGTATATTGAAACTCATTAACGATTATTGGAACACTGCTGCTCATTTTGAAGCTGTAATAGCACTTTATTTTCAACCATTAGATAAAAATTTTATCTTTGAGGGATCAATTGAGGGTAAAGTTTCAAAAGAAATTAGAGGTACGAGTGGATTTGGTTACGATCCTATTTTTATTCCTAATGAATTGCCTAACAATACTTTTGCCGAATTATCTATTGAAGAAAAAAATTCTATTTCACACAGAGCTAAAGCTTGGCAAAAACTGTTAAATTTTCTCAGGGAGCACCACTAATTATTTTAAAAAGTTTGACGGAATATATCCATTACAGATTGTCTACTTAGTTTAATGAGGATTAAATACATCCCTAATATCCCGAAAAATATGGATAGAGAGAACACTCTAAATAAAACATCTAAAGGGATTGCGAATACTATAGGCATTTCTGTCAAAAGTCCTAAATTCGTTTCCATTAAGTAAGCACAATAGGTACCGATTAAAGTTCCCATCGTTCCGCTACTCAACATAATAATCAAACTTTCAATCAAGAAGAGATTCCTTACATTTTTTGTTTTCATTCCCATAGACCTTAGAATACCAATTTCAAATTTTCTCTCCAACATAATTGCGTACATTGTGCTTACTAAACCAAAGATTGCAATAACGATGGCAAACCAAAGTACAACTTCCATTAAACTGCTTTGTCGTTCAAACATAGATTGCATTATCTTTACTTTTGTTATCGCATCGTCAAGAAAATAATCTTTCCCTGTAGATATATCTCGTATATCCTCTTTAGTATCTTCAATAGTGACTTCAGAATCATCTTTAAGCTTAATAAAAGCTTTATCAACAATCATTTTTGCGTTCCATTGATCTTTAACATTCATTAGCCTCATATAATTTTCTAAAGAAACCATAATGCCTCCACCTTCAGCAGTAGCTTCTGTAGTTCTAAAGTTATAAAATCCTGGCATGCCTCCTGAAATACCAACAACACGGAATAGCGTAATATTTCCAGGGTCGTTTTGAATTTGAGGGTTGTAAAAAGTTAATCGAACATATTCTCCAACATCATTGATACCGAAAACAGTCGCAAGAGATTTAGCGATGATGCAAGTATTATTTTCGCGAAAAACTTGACTAAATGAATAATTAAATCCACTCTGTGGACTGCTCCAAATCATCAAATCATTATCCATTAACTCATAATAATTTTTCTCAATACCAATAAATCCTACTTCTATATTGTCGAAATTTGCTAAATCTCCCGCTTTTACTTGATATTTCTCTTCTGCTTGTTCAGTATAAAATTCAAAGATGTTTAAAAAAGCATCATCAATAGAGTCCTCGTCAAAGCCTCCACCCTCGCTAAAGTCGAATAAAATCGATAAAACAGAAGTAATATCAAACATATTATACAAGGATATGGCGATTTCATCTATTTCATCAATAGAATTGAGTTCTTGAATCGTATCGAGCGTAATTGCGTTAGTTTCTGGATTTATTCCCTGATTAATTAAAACTAAATCGGAACCGTATTGAAATCTTAAATTGGTTGACAGGTTCTGCGATTCCATCTCTGTGACGCTAGTGATAAAGAAGATGAAAGAAAAACTAATCGCAAACATCACAATAGTGCTTGTATTCCGTCTTCTGTTTCTTTTTAGCGATATTTTAATAATATGAGCATATCTCTTAATCAGGGGCGTAATAGCTCCAATTAACAGGCTTTGTATGATTGGTATAATACCTACTGATGCGAAGACCATCCCAATTAGTATAGCAGCAATAAGACCAATAAATAGACCGGCAATCATCATCATGTCGCCCGATACAAATACAGTCGGTAATAATATAAACACTAGCATACCAATAGTAGCAAGTGCTGAACCAATTAGAAAAATTCTAACATTCATGCTTCCCTCCTTTTTTACCTCCCACCCTTCTTCTTTCTTGTGAAATGGCGTAATTGACTTAATAATATCAATTTTAGCGGTTTTTAATGCAGGAAATAAAGATATTACTAAAGAAACAATAGATCCTATGGAAAATGCTAAAATAACTGTTTGAGGTTGAATAACAAATTCCATATTCTGTAGGGGAAAATCTGTTAAAACGAACAATGTGTCTACGATTGGCGGTGTTCCAATAAGACCTAAAATTACCCCGGTAATAGATCCTACAACTCCAATCATTATACCTTCAAAAACTACCATTTTTACAGGAAACATTTTTTTTCCTCCTACAACTCTTAATATTCCAAATTCTCTAATTCTTTCTTCTGTAGATGTAGAAAGAATAGAATTTATTAAAATACCTGTAATAAGCATAGAAATAATCGTAATAAACCAAAAAATAATTGTCATGCCTATTAGCATAAATTGTTGGGCACTAATTTCTTCTAATTTCGGCATTGCTACGGTGTAATCATTAGGGTCTAGTCTTTGTTGAATTCGGGTACCAATTTCCCTAATTTTTCGTTTCGTGAAATCTATATCGCTGACAACGTAAATTGATTGTGGATTTTCAATGATACCCATTATTAAGTTAATTTCTCCTTCACGTTGCATAAAGGATTGAGCTTGTTCTAGATTTATAATAATTAGAGCGTTTTCTAATTCAGTAAATTTTAAATCCTGATTACAGATAGCCACAACTTCAACATCTAAAGCATATTGCAGATAATTCATGTGGATTAAATCTCCGATACTCACATTTAGAAGCTCTGCAACCTTCCATAGAATAACACATTCCCCCATATTTGGCTCGTCAATGTAAAGACTTCCCGTCTCAGTACCATTCTGATCCACCAAGTTTAAATTTCCTATTTGTCCATTACTAGCTTCTTTTAAGAAATTAATACCATAAACTTGTAACGAACCATTCGAATCAGTATTATCAGAAGATACTTTAACTAGCATCATAATTCGTGGAAATAACTCATTTACTCCCTCTATCCCTGATAATTCATTATCAATTAGTGTTTCATCAAAAAAAGGATCAAATGTTAAATCTGATTGTAAGGCTTTAGATATTAGTATGTCGGAGCTTCCAGTGGTACTCGTTATAATTCCCATATAATTGTAAGACATTGAATCGTTGACCATACCTATTGCGGTTAGAAGTATTATTGAAACTGTAATACCACCCACGGCAAATAGAGCTTTTGCTCGATCTTTTTTTATATTTAACCAAGATTGCCGTAAAAATTGGAGTCTGATTTTTAATTTTATTTTATATAATAAATTTTGTATACTCACTATATCACGCTTTATTTTCGGTTGTTTTTACTACCTATCTAGAATACTAAATTTTTTACTTTTAGATTCGAATTTTTTTAGAAAAATGCCATTTTCTTTTAATAAATCTTTTACTTCTTCAATTTCTCGCCTAATTAGTCTAACACCTCTACATTTTTTGTTTTTACAATAGAAATTCTCTCCCGGTTCATCTTTAAAATACCATTTACCACAATTTATGCAATTATAAGCAACAAAAATTTGGTCGTGATCACATTTCGGACATATATAGTTAAACTTATTTGATTCAAACCAAGATTGACAATACTTACAGTGGAGGATAAAAGGATTCTTGGGTTCTACTGGAGTTTCTATTATCTCTATTCTTTTAATCACTTGCTCTTTACTAATTTCTTTAAGTCTTAATTTTTCTGCAATTACATTTTTACGATGTCTGAAACTAAATTTACCGTATTTTTCCGCTAAAACATAGGATATTATGCTTACTATGATAATGCTCACTATTATAAGGAACCATATTCCCCAAGTTCGAAAATTTATTAACCCATTTTCTACAATGACGGAAACTATTGATTCAGCTCTATTTCCTTCTGTATCATAAGCAACGATCATTACTATATATGTGCCATCATTATATAGTGTCGTATCCCATTCAAAACTTAATATTCCTGTACTATAATTGAATTTCAACAAACCTCTATCAATCAGTTCCCCGTTGATATAGATTTCTATACGAATATCATCTATTTCAATATTATCGCTGATATTTGCCTCAATTTTAGTAATCGAGCTGACAATTTCATCGCTTAAAGGAGTAATAATATCGATAGTGGGATCGATGAAATCTGTGGATTTATCATAACCTAAATAGATGCTTGATATTAACCACCCATAACCTAATCCTGTTGTAATGTCATTGGAATGTAAAGTGAATTTGATTAAAACAATTTCATTGGAATATTGCGAAATATCCAACGATTCGTTTCCTGAAAGATTTTCAGAATCAAAAAAATATTCTTTTAGTATATCCCAACTTTCCCCGTAATTAGTTGAGATAGAAATTGTACACTTGTCAAGTTCTTCCTGTTCTAAAAAGAATTCATTCTGTAAAGAAATTTCATGTGCAAAGTTCAAGAAAACATCGTATTCATCTCTAAGATATAAAGGATATGTTATAAGATTAGCATCCCAATCGGTTCCATATCCTTGTGAGGGACTACCAAAACTTTGGCCTAAACCTCCGTATAAGAAAGGATTTCCAAATCGATAATATGGGTGCCAAGTATTATCTCCTTTTAACCATTGTGTTAGCTCTTTTTGCTTAGGATTTCCCGTTATATAATAATCCGATAAAGACGGAAGCGAGTAATCAAACCCAATTAATTTACTGCTTTGATTTATGTTAAATTCGTAAGCAATAGGATTCTGGAAATTAAATAAATTATTATCTTGATTAAAGAAATTAGTAGATTTGAAAAACTTACCATCGTATACATGAAACCTAAAAGTTAGATTAGCAAAGTCGCTTAATACGAATGATTTTACGAATTTAATTCCGCGAGAGTCGATGGAGCCAAAACTCGCATTCCAAGTGCCAAAAACATTAATCATAGAATAATTCTGATTATCAATTTCAATAAATACATATTCGGGATAATTATTATCGGAATCGAAATAGTTTAAAGAGAACTCGACTCTGTCGTATTTAAATCCTTGGATATCGGATATGTAATCATTAATAATAAAGTCTATTTCAGGTATCTGAAAATTAGTATAATTTTCTAATGAGAAATAAGCCAACATAAATCCTTTATAATTAATAGGATCGAAATCTTCATCTAATACGGCTACAAACCTAAATTGGACATAATTTCCAATATATTGAGTAATATTTATTTCATCTAGAAACCAGTCCCTTTCTTCATTTGAATAAGTTCTCAACGTAATCCAGCCCGTCCAATTAAGATTTATCTGAAAATACATGAAATCACCAGAATTTAAGCTCGTTCTTAGCCCTAATTTAGCAACTATTTGCGTAGAGTTTCTATTAATGTGGGTTATATTAAATAGGGGACTTCTTAACGACCCATTAGGAAAGGGATTTGTTATGATATATGGTTGGTAGGTATAATTTAATGGAAAATTATGATCTCTACCGAAAAATAATGCTGACCAATTCTCAGAATATAAGGTGGAACGATTGTCATTCTGACTACTTTGATTCAACAATCCCCAGCCTGTTCCATTATAAGTCCATCCATTATATCCATCATTAAAATCGCGATTGTATGGAAATGTCTCACTATCATCAGGAAATTCGATATTGATACTTAATACCCCCGATAATGGATACTTTGCATGGTGAGATCCATCACTTGCGTTAAAATAGTAGTAATATTTCCCAGGTTTAGAAAATTTAACAAAATCGCTGCGAAAAACGGCTCCATCAGTATAATTGTCATCAAAAGCGAATAATTGAGTCATTGCATACTTTTTTGAATTATTTACAATATACAAATATACTTCTTGAGGTGGTACATTTGAAGTATCGTTATCAAAATATTCAATGTAAAACCAATAATTATCAATAGAATAATTCTTAGCGGGCTCATTTCCATAAAATTGTTGGAGACTAATAACCGTATCATTTTTTGACCCTCCAAAATAATTAATCTCGGTCATTTTTAATTCAGGAGCGAAATTATTATTCACGCTAGAAACATTCAATGTGAAGTTACTTTTCCCTGATATTGCTTTAACTATTATTATACATTCTGTTTGGTTGTGTTTTGGGGTGAAGTACAAGAAATCTGAGTCTCCATACCACTTTTGTGCTGTTTGTAATAATAACGGTTCTCCGAACTGATTTGATTCATTTGCATATAGAAATAAATCTAAATCTGCGTTACCGTCTACATTTGATAGATTGAAACTATATTGAATGTCTTTAAGTAAATGTACCCTTCTTGCAAAAACATGATTTTCCAAGGGATTTAATTCTGAACTTGTCAATTCGTAATTAATGGAGTCATTTATCTCAATTTCTTTAGTTAATGCATCAATAGCAGCTTGAACATTAATTCTTCCATATCCCTCATGGACATCTTTCAGATTATTTAATAATCCATTAAAAAGAGTTGGCGAGTAATCACTTTCATCTATTTCTGTTTTAGGATCGTCCTCTCTTTC
>JAUWZR010000011.1 GCA_030615235.1 Promethearchaeota archaeon | reverse complement strand
TCCAATAATTTTTTTATAAATATTAAAAATTTATACTCGTCTACCTTTTTAATAATAAATAGGATATTTTCTAATAAAGATAAGAACATTTAAAGAGACACAAGATTGGTTCGACCCCCAACTGAAAAAAATATCTGCTTGCGATGTAAAGGTTCACGTTTACTATGTGGTAAAAAAACATGCCCAATCTTATTAAAAAAGTCTGTTATGAAATCTTTAGTTCCCTTTGAGCTTGATAAAACTCTTCGGGATGTTGAACTGTTCGGACCAAGTCCTCCCGGATTTTTCGTTGGACATTTTAATTATCCAAAAGTATATCTCGGTCCACTGGTTCCCTTTCAAGAATTTGAAATAGACTTAAACATTTCAGATTATCATATTTTAGATGCTCCCGAATTGTGGTTTGGTAAAAGTTTAGTTGAAATTGTTAAATATAGAAGTAGTTTAGTGCGAAATAATTTTAAAATCGATGTTAATATTGGAAAAAAGAGTCGTAAAAACACACCTTCTTTAAAAGTTCAAAGATTACTGGAGACCTCACAGGAGTTATCGATGGCAGCCCGTCCTGTAGATACTGAAACAAAGTTGGAGAAAATGAATCTTAGAATGATGATGGATAATCACGCGTTACCTATGGGACCTAGTGGCATAACTGAGAAAATAAGAATTACAGAAAATACAAAAATCCATCCAAAAGTAGAATATGTCGTTTCCGATACGGATTTAAATGCAACTGATGCTGTGTCAGAATATCTCTACTTTAAAGGACATGTCCCAGAATCAACAATTAAGAGAGTTTTTTCGGCTGGGTTATTGGGTCAAAAAACAAGGCGCAGAATTGTTCCAACAAGATGGAGTATAACTGCTGTCGACGATATTATCTCTAAAGCATTAATTAAAGAAATAAAAAGATTTCCTGAGATTAACGATTATCGCATATTTGAAAATACTTACTTAGATAACCACTTCAAAATACTTCTATTTCCCGGTAAGTTTACTTACGAGATGAACGAGGTATGGGCTCCTAATACTTTATGGAACATATCTCTCAGTGGAGATAATCGTAGCTTAAAACCTCAGATAATGACTGATTTTGAGTTCTACAAAGGCAGAAAGAATTATGCGAGCAATATCACTGGTGCTTATTATGCCGCTCGAAAAGAGGTTTGCGAGTATTTATATAAAATTGGAAGGCAAGCTAGGGTTCTAATCTTTCGTGAAGTTCAAGGTGGTTATATCGTACCTTTAGGTGTATGGGTTATCAGGGAGTCTATTAAAGATGCTATGGCAAAAGGAAATCCTCTAATCCTTGACAATTTCAACGATTCAACAAAAAAAATGGCAGAGGGATTCATGGTAAGCTACAAATACTGGAAACAAAGCAGTAAACTAATTAATTTCGTGAAAAACCAGAGAACGATCGATAATTTTTTATAAATTCTCTTGTTCATTTAGATAAATTTAAAGCAATTCGAATTATTGAATCAATAAATCGTCGATAATCCCAATTATATTAAATTGAATTCTTAATTTACAGGTAGTTAATTGCAATTGTATGGTTTTTTTTAAACTAGCTCACATTTAACGGTCCCCATATATCTTCCCAACTTTTTGGAAATCTTAAATCTAGCGATCTTATATATACTATTAGCTCTCCATGATGAAGAATTTCATGTTGGATTAAAAAGTTCAAATGATCAATCAAAGATATTTTAGCAAAACCCCAATCAATTTCAATATTATTGTTTTTTTCTGTAAGTCCATACATTTCCTCATCCATTTCTTCTAAAAATTGCTTAAGTTTTACTTTTGAATCTTCAATAGAATAATCCCTACGATATTTACTGAAATCTATTTTACAAGTTTTAATTGCTTTATTATAACATAGTTGCATATCTCCCATGTGTCTAAATTGTTTACCAATAGAACCCATATTTTTACCCACCGTCTTTTTAAGCATTAATTCAGGCAAGGATTCAAGTAAATCATTTGTAAGATTCCTAATCATTTTCCAACTATCTATTATGGACTTCAAATCACTACTCATATAAATCTGAAAATTATTTTTAGTTTTAGTTATTATAGATTTTGGTTCTTTAATATTAATATTAAAAATTTAATCTCATCAACCTTTTTAATAATTAACAATACAATTTTCAATTAAATAGAATCATTATTAAAGAGAATTAAGAGTGGTTCGGCATCATCCGATTGAAAAAATTATTTTATAGCTCAATTGGTTCGAAATCAGTTAGGTTCTTCACTTTTTTTACTTTTGGATTTTTAATCTGATGCCCTTTGATAAAAACCATCGAAACATTTCCTAAGGAATCAATGTTTTCTAGAGGATTTCCTTGAACAATTTGGATATCCGCAGATTTTCCAATCTCAATACTCCCAGTAACATCGCCTATTCCAATATTGTCTGCATTACTTTTAGTAGCGTAATGGATAGCTTCTTGGGCTGTCATGTTAGTATATTTAATATAATATTTTAATTCCTTCCATATATTATATTGTGTTGCGTAAGGAACTGATGCATCTGTACCTACAGTTAATTTTATACCCTCTTTATATGCCTTTTGAAGTCCATTGATCATCCCTTTTTCAACCAGTATAGCGTTTTTTTTTTTCACATCTGTAATTTTGGTCTCTTCCTTAGAGAGCACTGCCATCCCCATGCCCGCAGATATTGTAGACGTAAGAGTTGTGAACCCACGAAGTGTTTTGGGATTATTCTTAAATAACGGTACCAAATCGTCTGTAATTTCTGCCCCATGCTCTATGCTATCAACTCCGCCTAAGAGTGCCTCTTTAATTCCATGCGTAGATTCACAATGTGTTGCAACTAAGATACCGCCTCGATGAGCTTCAAAACAAGCAGTCTCAATTTCTTCTATTGTCATTTGAGGCCTGCCAGCTTCTCCAACCTTTCTCGAATCCATAACCCCTCCTGTCGAGAGAATTTTTATGAAATCTACTTCTGCTCTCAAGTTCTTCCGAATCACTTTTCTTACTTCAGTTGGGGAATCGGCTAAAAAAGCCAGCAATCCACCATGACCTCCAGTTATACAAATGCCCTTACCAGCACAAACTAATCTTGGTCCTAAAAACTTTCCATTGTTGATTTCGTTTCTAAGTTTTAGATCTAAGTAGAAGGGATCCCCCATCGTTCTCATAGTTGTCACTCCAGCATTTAATGCGTTAGAAGCATTACTTTTCATCATATTACTGAGAATTTTTTTGCCTAAAACAGTTCCCATTAATTTTGCTAATTTTTCAAGCGCTTTATCGCTTAAATTCATTATTTTCATTGGTTTACCGCTTCCAAATAAGTGACAATGAGCGTTAATTAGACCAGGAAGCAAGTATTCACCTTTTAAATCTATTATTTTGTAATCGTCTGGAATATTTAATTTTCCTTCAGTTCCTACTCCGCTGATTAAACCAGGAATTTCTCCTTCTCCCACGATATTCTTAATGAGCACTACTCCCTTTTTGATTACAGGACTATTAATAGTTCCATCGATAATGCTGCAATTTACAAGAGCATAATTCGAATAGAGTTCTTTTTTTCGGAATTTTAACTTTTTTAACCCCGAAATTACGAAATACATTAGCATGATATCTATAATACTCCCAAGAATCCCTATTAACCAAAACCATACAATTGTCATCCAACTAGAACTCAAATGAGCAAGATGTAAAGTTATATTATACATTCCAAAACCAAAAATCCCAAGAGTGTCTAAAATTCCTAGTGGGATTCCTACGAATGGTATAAACCAAGGAAACACATTTAACATACCAACAATTGTAAATGCAAGAGCACCTATTATGTCATCGAATGTACCATAAGTTATCCAAGCCAATAATGCAATTAAAACTATCAAGAGAAGTAGAAAACCAATAGACACATTCGCATAATTTTTTGAGTGTTTATTTTCATTCATGATTTATAAAAAACAAAGATTTTATTTTAAATAGACTAAATTGTTCCTTTAATATAAAAATAATAATATCTTACTAAACAAACAATTGAAAAGGATTATTATTTTTGAATAAGTCATACTTAAAAGAGTATTTTATTTTATATTTCAAAGCATATTTAGCGATCTTCTTTTTTAGAAAAGAGGTTTCCCAATAAATTTATCTTCCCATTAATTACACCGCGTGAAAGATACATGAAAGGGGTGTCAATGACCCCAAAGAACCACTTAGTAAGCAATTGTCCCCAAATCATTAGCCATATAACATCAAGAGGAAATACACCTCCAAATGCAATACTAATGAAAAGTAAGCTATCTAAAGCTAAGGTTGGTATATCGCTAAACACATTTCTTACCCAGAGATTTTTGCCTTTCGTCCATTTTTTAAGCTTAGCAAATAAAACAGCATCTAAATTTTCAGTTATGATAAATGAGATCCAAGATGCGACGGTAATTCGAACAGTTGATCCAAGGAAATAAAGCCAAAATTGTTGAGCTTCAGTAGGGTTGCTCCCCCAATCAAATCCCCAAAACGGAGCAGCAGGAACTTCGATGCTAAACCATATGAAGATGGACATAAATATTTGAGTCACGAAAGCTATAAATATCATTCTGTGGGTCCTCTTTCGCCCGAAATTCTCATTCACCATGTCTGTTATTTGAAATGTGAAAGGAAATATAAGAACTGCCACTGGTGCAGTGATTTGATACCCTGCTATGCTAAAATCCCCGATTTTTGTTGCAAGTATTTGCGACATTGTAATAAACAAGATGTAAAAAGCAATAGCAACATCCTCTCGATTTTGCATTTTTATATACTGGCTAATAAACATTGTCGATGCGAAAATAACAACAATCCATATCAGAAAGACTAACCACATTTATATCACTTAATATGTATTTGAAATTTAATATGATCTTTTTAAGTATTCATAGCTTTAAAAACTCTCTAATAAGAAAGAAGTACTATTCTGAAAAAATTAGAAAAAAAATACATAACTAAAAAAGAGTTAGAAGAAATAGTACTTAAAATTATTAATTAATTATATTAAGAATTTACATAAGCCAACTTATTATAAACCAATTTTCTCAGAGCAAGAACTTAAAGAAATAGCAGAAATTACTACTCCAACAGCAACTTTATTTGGATATTCATAATCAACCTTGAAAAGAAGTTAGAGTAATTTTCTTGGGTTATTTATGTTTTATACTCTTGACAAAAAGGAATTAAATGAATATTCTACTTAAATAGAAAATAAAATTATAAAAGCCCAATTCGTCTTCTGTTATTCATATTAAATTTTTTAATAACAAATTTGAGGAATCTTAATATGAAAATCATTAGAAATAGACAACTTTTGGTAATATTAGTCTTTTCATTCATAACTCTTTCTAATTATACTGTCTTAAATAGCGAATTTAATAGAATAGGGAATTTTAATCCACAAAATTTAAGTAACAATTTAAATATCCAAGCAGTCAATCGAACAGGAAAGGTATTTACTAATGTAACAAGTATAAGCTCAAATTGCTATATAAACCGAGAACAACCGAATTTAAATATTCAACCAAGTGTTTACATTCCAAATTATAATCTTTCACATGCTAAAATGTATTTCGAAAACATTACAGCAATGAATTACACAAAAGAAGTAGAAATCGATCCTACTCAGTTTATTTCTAGTACTAAAGAAGGACCTCTCTATATGTATCAAAAATTTTCCGTTCAATTAAGTCAATTTGTAAACAATTTAAGTATATTTATTCAGGATATGGTTAACACATATAATTTTACAACAGAAAATTCTTGGGAGATCGCTATAGTAAATTGTACGTCTGATGGTACACCTAACAACGAAACATTAGGTGAAGTCACAAATCCTCATCCTCTTAACATGGCAGCTCATTGGGAACATTTTGATTTTTTAAATTCTGAGAGAGGTGCCGTTTTTTTAAATATATCAGAAACCTTTCATACAAATGAAAACGGAGACGATAAATATTGGTTTGCTTTTAGAATCAAAATTCCTCCTAACGATGAAATATATGGGGGAGGACCAAAATTTCTATATTTTAATCCAGATGGAGGCGACTTAGATAATATTGGTGAAGGAGAAACCTATCTTTTTTATAATGAAGTATGGAAAGAGAATTTTACGATTAATAATGTTAAGGAAATAGTTGGTCCAATAAATGGTACAAAATTAACAGGGGATTTAGAGTCACTCAAAACTATTGATAGCAATAGATATATTTGTAGAGCAGATACATCCAATTTAACAATCGAAATGAAATTTAATATAAAAAATGTATCTTCTGGTATTTTAGATGAAACAACTGTTAATTTTTTTTATAATAATTCATTCTTCTGGATGTATTTGCACAACATCTTTCTAAACAGTATAGATTTTTATTTAGCTACAAGCGTTAGCGATATAATAGACATTAATTCAGCTTCATTACTCATTAAAAACTATAGTAATGGACAATGGTTCGATCTTTCAGATAAAATAAATATAAAGCAGGAAACTGAAAGCTTAATAAGCTATAAAATTTTTGAGCCAGATGAGAAGATAACCTTTCTTAAACATTTCATCAATTATTCAAATAACAATCTTATGGAATTTCAATTTCGATATCTTGGTAATGCTCAATTTGATACTTCTTATAATATTTTTACTGTAAATCTCGGTGAAAGAATGTTATTCAATGATACAATTTTACCTCATGATCCATTAATTCAAGAATTAGAATTTCCAAGTGAATTAAACGAAAATGCCCTTAATGGTAGTGTGATCGGAGATTTAGATTTAGATGCGTTAAAATTGAATGATAATAAATTCTTTAGAGCACAAGCGGATACAAATAATCTATCAATTGAATTCAAATTTAATATTCTTGAGGACATAGATTTATCATTATGGGATGTTGATCTATATGATTGGGGTTTTAATATAGGTTTCAAAGTACCTCCTCTTTACCCTAATCCGTATGTACCTCAATTGGACTTTCGAACAAGTTCTAATGTAAGTATTAGCAACCCTAATGATTTAGATTTAGCATTAATTGAAATTTATAAGGGAAAAGAAAATTATTCTTTTCTCACTCCTGAAGAAAATGAAAAAGATTGGTTACAATTATCTGAGAATAATAGATCTCTCGCCTTTAAAGACGAAACTACTACCTCTGATGCTTTAAAACCACTCTTTACCTGGGTTATCCTCCAATTAATAAACACTAGTGATGATAATTCAATAAGAATGCGCTTTTTGTATGTAGGAAACGGGACATTCGAAAACTTTAATGTCTCGATAGATGAATTTACTATAAATTTGTACATACAGAATACAGTAACTTCGGATATAACCTCAAAGATCGGTTTTGGATTGAACCCTAATGATATAAAACCGTCGGATATCATGTTACAAAATTCTGGAACTGTAGTTATCGATAACGGATTGGGAAGGGGAATTTGGGAAGGAGATATCCAATATGGAGGTCCTGATCAAGGTTTCTTTGAATTTAATGTAAGTTCTCTTTGGAATTCAATAAATTTCGATGTAAATGGAACATATGAGGTCTATAAAGTACAAGTATCAATTAATTTTCTTGATAGCCCTGATAATCAATATAAATTAGGAAATTACCCTTTTTCAGTGAGAATAATTAGTGGAGATGGAAGACCCTTAGAAAGTTTGAATATAATTTTCCAAGTACTTCAAGGTGATTCGTTAGTAACATTTGAAACCAGAGTTACAACTAATTATGAAGGGATAGCTACAGCAAATCTTGAATTTTCACAAACTGGAGAATATTATTCAATAAAAGCGATTTATAACGAAGAAGGAATCTATGTGAGTTCAGAACTACAATCAATCAATATCAGAATTGTTGATGACTTTATTCTGTTTATGGATACATTCCTACAATTATTACCTTATATGCTAGCAATATTGGCAGGGTTATTCATTTTCATTGCTGTAAAACGACACAAAACTCAAAAGTTGAGAAGAATCTGGTCAAAGGAAGCTACGGTTCTCGATGATTTAGTGAATATCTCTTACATTATAATCATCCATAAAGATGTTGGAGTTTCAATTTTCAATAAGCAAATTGCCACTGAGGGTATCGATTCAGACTTAATTTCTGGGTTCCTACAAGCAATATCGCAATTCCGTCAAGAATTTCAAAAAGGAGCAGAAAAAGAGCAGATATCTAAGGGTTTCGAGATGGATTACTATGATTTCAAAATTATTATTACTGACGGTGATTATGCTCGTGTCGCTTTAGTTTTAGACAAATCGCCATCTGATCAATTAAAAGAAAATCAATCTTCATTTACCAACGAATTTGAATTTAAATTCAGAGCCTACTTAGAAAACTTCGATGGTGATATCACCCCATTCAGAGAAACAGATCCATTGATTGAGAAGTATTTCAATATTACCTTAATGTATCCTTTGAAATTAGCTCCCTACCGAGATGTCTTCAAACTAAGTTCTCTAGAAAAGGCGTTAATTGAAGTTGCTGATCAGATACAAAAAGAGCGGAAGTTTTTCTTTGTTTCCAGCTTGCTTAGTTTTGGGATTGCGGGTAGAAAAGAATCAAGAGACCAGATTATTAGCACCATACTTTCTTTAAAAAATAAAGGAATTTTAATACCAATCAAGATATAATTAAATTCCTATTTTTTTTCTAAATACTTATTCTTTTTTTTGCATAAACATTATTGATAGTTAAATCTCTAAAAATAATCATATTATTGGAGTGTGTCTAATATCAATCAAAAAGTTATAGATGACTTAATTAAATTATTAACTAAATTTATTGAGCGAAAAACAGGCACTCTTTCTATTAAAAATCGTAGAAATGCTGAGCTAGTTCATTATTATTACGAAATACTCCGATATTGGAATAAAATCAATTTTATTTTAAAGCGAAAACTTAAATTTACTAAAGAGCCACATGTTTCTAATAGTTATAGTATTGCAAAGTATCTTATTGCTATTTATCGAATCGTATGGGAGAAGGAAAATGTTATAAAAGTAAATAATGAACTCAATTTCATTCCAGACGAATTAAATAAATTAAAGAATCTGGAGTTCTTTTCTTGGGAGCAAGCATTATTTGGAAAAAAAGAGATTGAAAGGTTAAGTTTAGAAATCGCAATTCCAACTTTTTTAATTAATAAACTAATAACTGTAATGGATGTAGAAACCATTAGAGCAAATATTAAACTAATGGATGGTAAGGTGGATAATAAATCACTTTTTTTTCGATTTAATGATTTAAAAATTGATAAGAACCAAAAAGATTCATTAGATTTTGTTTTGAAGGATTTAAAAGAACAGGGAATTAATACTAAACGTGATGCTCATTTCTCAGAAGGTTTTTATACAGAATTAAAAAACAAAAAGAAAATCATCTTGAATAGATTGTATAAGGAGGGCAAACTCGTTATACAGGATAAGGCTTCTTTTGCTGTAGCCCACCTTTTAGAACCTCAAGCACACGAGTTGATATGCGATATGTGTGCTGCTCCTGGAATCAAAACTAGCATTATTGCTCAGTTATCTCAAAATCAATCGAAAATAATAGCCAACGACTTTAGCAAATCGCGATTAAGTGTAACGAGACAACTTTTAAGAAGGTTGAATGTATTAAACACCAATCTGATGAATTCAGACGGTATTAAATTACCTTTTAGATTTACCAACTTCTTCGATAAAATTTTGTTAGATGCACCTTGTACTGGAAGTGGAACATTTTCGACAAATCCCGAACTTAAATGGAGACAGAATGAGGGATTCCTACATCAAAATCTTGTGCTCCAAGAGAAGTTACTTAAAAGCGCTATTAATTTACTAAAACCCTCTGGTATTCTCGTTTATTCTACATGTAGTCTTTATCCAGAGGAAGGGGAGTTGCAAGTAGTAAAAATCTTAAACCATTTTAAGCCTATGGAGCTTCCAAGATGGTTTTCTCCTAGCTATAAGATAGACAACCAGCAAATTCCTGGAACCGGAAGATTATTTCCAGCAACCCACTATACGAAAGGTTTTTTTGTTGCAAAATTCAAAAAGAAGTAATTATAATAATACTAGAACAACTTTTTCTAAGGGTGAGTTAAAATAACTGGAATTAAATATTGGACTGTTGGACAAATTGATGCTACGGGGGTAACAGGTCCCCATGTTAAGGAATTAGAAGATATTAGCAAAGCAAAACATCAACTTTTCGTTGATATCAACATGGATACTCTTAAGAAGATAATTTCAGAAGATATTGGAGGTAAAATCGAAAATATAGGTATTAATGAAGATTGGACGATTACCTTAGAAATGTTTCCAGAGGTTAATATTCATCTAACTTTTACGTATTTCGGAGATGAATTTGGAGATGGCGTTACCGCAGAATTTAAATGCTTTTTTTCAGGCGACAGAGTATATTTAATCCCTGGTGAAGATAGCATTACTTACGTTGATATAATTTTTAATTTTATGGAGAGGATGATTCAAAATAGAGAACCCTTTGAACAATCTTATGATAAAAAATCTGATTTGATGCAAAAGGTTTTAATTCAAAGAACCGAGCCATTTAGTTTATTGAAAGATAGTGATGTAAATGATTTAGCAATATTTCTTGGTGCTATAGTGTGGAAAACAGCTGATAAGTGGCAAATTATAAAAGAAGTATTTCCAGGAATCTCTATTGAATTAACATACGATACTCAGGAGAAACTAAATATCACCTATACAGGTGAAGCGCTCTCTAAAAAGGTAGGTAGTTATCATATGGAATTTCTGGGTATTTTCCTAATCAATCATATTCTCCGATATATCACATTAAAAAACCTAGATAAGGAATTGGAATTGCCTGATATCTGCTACATTATGTTTTCAAGGTATTATACAAAAATGAAAAATTGGAACCATAACCTGAGGTAATTAGTTCATTAAAAATATAAAAAATTAGAAAAAAAAACTAGGTAGCGGTCCATAAAACAGTTCTTCCTTGTTTTCTTGCACGTTTTACATTTCGAGAATTTTCTAACGAAGCCATAACCTTCCATATCTGCGAGTTACTTAATTTAAAATACCTTCTTAATTCAGGGGTAGACATTTCGACTCCGCTCAAAAGATTTACGATAAGACGTTTCATCTCCTCAATTGTGTTTTCACTGGAAACTATTGGAACATTATTACCTTTTTCGTCATTATCCATCTCATGAATAATTCTAGTTGCAATCTTGCTAAGCTGTTTAATGTTCCTATCTATACCTTGAGGTTTCATGAATAGACAGCAAAGTTCTAAGTCTTGCGGGAATGCTACGATATAAAACTTGTCGTACAAAATCGCTCTTGGTTTTTTGCCAGCGTTACCTCCTCGAAAAGCTAAATAAAAATTCATGGCAAAATCATCTAAATTCATTAAATTTGACGGAGCTCCATATTCCTTCTGATATTTTATATAAGGTCCATCAATCATATCGAAGCCTATTAAAGCTGCTCCAAAAAGCTCATTTTCGTTAAAGTTCATCTTCTTTTGACCTCCTCCTTAATACAACTTTGTTTAATTCTTTTCTAATAATATCTAATAATTTATTTCTCTCGCTAGGATTTATCGCAGTAAGCCCATAAGTTTTTACATGGAGTAATTGTTCTACGCGATCTGGACTCATTATTCCATTATTCTTCGTTAAATCTTGTTTATTTGCTATAGCAATTATTGGACACTCTCGATCGATAAAATGTGTTGCGAATTTAATCAACTCTCGCGAGTTTAAAACATTTCGGGGCGTAGAATCAGTAACAACAAAAAGAACATCTGAACCTAGAAGGTAATCTCTTGAATAAGTTTTTAGGTACGAGCTTTGACCGCCAAAATCCCACACTCTTATATTATAGTCGTCTAATTTGATCGTTTTTAAATCAAAGCCATGGGTAGGGAAATAAAATTTGCTAATCGTATCCTTTGAGAGAAGTTGTAACATAGTCGTTTTTCCGACTGCCGGCGAACCGATGAATGTCACCTTCATCAATTTTGAAATTATTTCTGAACTCAACATTTCTTATACAATTACGAAAAGAAAAGAATATTTTTAAAGAAAAAAGGTCAACTTACATAGATATATATAGGTAATATATGGATCATATCTACAAAGAAAAGCGTCGTGATTCTAAAAAATAGCAGAAAATTGGATGTTATAGAAAAATAGAAGCAAAATTATTGAGAATAAAGTAGGGATTATAAGACTGTAAGTGAACAGTCCTTGAGAAACTTTAATACATTTGAATAATGTATTCATAATTACCTCAAAATAGCGAGGTTCGTTCCATATCTTTACATTATCGACGATAGAATCGTGATAATGAAATTCCACGTCTTCTAAATTGCTTTCTGCTTTAATTATTAAATTATCAATTTTTTCTAGAATCTTTTCTAATTTGATCTTGTCACCCAAAGGAGAATATCCCCGAGCAGAGAATTGCCTTGCTACAATGTGAGAATCTGAAGTCGTTATTTCCCCTCTCTCGATTCCTCTATTTTGTAGCATGTTTAAAACGAACGATCGAATATCAACATACGCATTATTTGCATCGAAGTGAATAAACACCGTTTTTTGATTTGATTCAATGTCTTTAAATAGGTGAACAACCATTCCACCCGTACCAATACCATCTCTTTCTGTGTATTCACTCATTAGATCTTTTGCAACACCATATTGTACAACAATTTTATTGTCATTCTCTGTAGCTTTATTAGCGATAAGAAATTTTTTTGAAACAGATATAAGGTCGTTGGCTTCTAACGATTTGTTTCTTATTAAAACTTCATCCCCTATAATAGAATTATGCGAATCTATTATGATAACCTCACGATAACCTTGAGTTTTTGCAATCTTTCTAATTTCGTTGCCAATTTCAGCTTGAATATCATCAGAAGGTAATGGATGTCTAGTTAAGAACATTATAGCAACATTATTTATATCTATACCTATTAACTTTGCAGAATTCGACATGCTTCTTGTGGTTGCATTAACTTCTTTTGTCCATTCTAAATTATTGTCTTCTTCGATGTACTTCACATCGCTCCTTATTTTACTCAAGATTTTTTCAAGTTCTTTCTGAGAAGTTAAATTCTGTGCGTGATCATTTGTAGTGTGATAAACTGTCGTACCTTGAATATTACTGAATGTCTTGTAGATATGAGCTGGTAAATCTGAAGATCCACAAGTTTTAAAAGGTCCAAAATGAACATGCGGTACGACAAATAAGCCTTTAAGTTTTTGTGAAGCTTTACTTCTGATTGCTAAATACTGTATCAAAATATTGGTATTAACTCCTATTTTATCAAAAAATCCTTCGAGTAAATCATCATTACCTTCTGTTAACATCGATAATACGAAAGCTCTAATAAAAGGATATCCTCCTATACCCGTTGCTTGTCTGTATATATTACTTACTCGAGACATACTTCTTGCGTATGGGAGCGCAAAAATAATAGCACAAATTGTAAAGAAAAGGATTGCTCTGATGAAAAAAAGAAATGGAAGTTGAGACGCGAAAATACTATAGAGCGTTATTACAATTACCGGCTGCACAAATGCTAAAACGAAATTTCCATATTTACCAACCGTAGTGAACGAAAAATATACAACATACGCGAAGATATAGGAAATTATAGTACCTAATATGAGAAATACTTCTTGAAATGCGACATTTCTAAGGAAAATTGTAATTATTTGCCCAATTAAAAGTGACAAACCCATTATTCCAGTAAAAAAAGTATTCATTTGAAAAGACCATCCCTTCGGAGGAGTAGCAAGTAATGGAGCGCGTTTTGAATAGAAAATTATTGATATTATGATACTGCCTCCCAAGGTTAAGTAAAATGTTAATAAAACATTCGAAAGGTAAAAAAAGTTCCAAATATTCGTGTATAGTGAATTTAGTATAAACGATAAAACAGCAAGAATAGCAGGGAAACTAAAAAAGAGAATATATGCTGATCTCTTAGATGAAAAAAAATCTATATAAGATATTATTCCCGGAATATGACGTGTTGGTGGTTGTTGTGCGTACATAACAAGTATTAAAAGAATTTTATTTCTTTTCTTAATTTTTTGTATACTACTAGTAAATTAAAGAATAAACCTTTAAATTATATTTTTTTTAACAAATTATAAATAACTAAGAGAATAATAAAAATTATGTCGGATGGGTATCCAAGACGGAAAAGCGTCTTAAATAAACCGTTTAAGGAAGTCATTTCTGAAGGATTTTATTTATTTTGCAAAAGCTACAAGACTTTAATTATACCGTTAGGTTTAATTTTTATAGTTTCGTTAATAATTAAGAATTTATTAGTTGCTGATTTGATCTGGCAATCAATCCCCTTAACTCAAGCGTTTGAGGTTATTATACAGAAAGATCCTATGACCCTCACTAACGACGATCTTAACGTCGTGCTTGAATTCTTAACTTTAAATCTCACTATTGGGTTTTTCAATAATTTAACATCATCGATCTTCAATATATTTACTATATGTTTAGTTAGCAATTATTTATTCAATAAATTCTCTGGTAGTCCTTCGAACTTTTTTCCTGAAGTAAAAAACGCACTTAATGGGAGATTATTGCTTGTAGTTCTATTATTAGGTGTAGGAATAGCATTAGGATCTTTTCTTCTTTATATTCCAAGTATTATCATTTATGGGTATTATATTTTTTACGTATTCACATATCATTCAGAAGAAGGAATTCAACCTGTAAAAGAAGCTCGAGAAGTAGCAAGGGGAGCATTTTGGAAGATAATTGGTATTTTTATAATTAGCAATTTAGTTGTTTTTATTTGCGATCTTATCTTCCAATTGTTTGCTGATCCTTTCTTATTCCAAATATATGATTCTTCATGGTACAATCCATCCACGAGAAATTACGGTTCAATTATAATATATAATCTACTTTATAGTTTACCTGAATTCTTACTTACTCCATTATTTATCTGCTTACTTACTTCTCTGTTTGTCTACTTAAAAAATAAGAGAGAACAACAAACTCAATACCAATCACCCTATTATCAATCATCACAAGGTATTGAAGCTTCTAAAACAGAGGCTTCTAAAAATCTGAATTCTGGTTTGTATTGCCCTTTTTGTGGTAAATATATTTCCCACAGAATCGAATTCTGTCCACACTGTGGAGAAAAATTAAAATTTTAGCGTTAGTAAAAGTTGAATAAAATGAATATAAATATAAGTAAGAAATTCGAGTTAAATCCAGATGATTTAAACGATCCAATTGTTTTGATTGGTTGGCCAGGGATTGCTTTAGTTGCAAAACTAGCGATAACTTCGATTAGAGATTCGATCGAGGCCAAAGAGTTCTTGAACATTGAATATTTCGATTTTCCCCCTAAATCAAATGTTGAAAAAGGTAAATTGGAGATTCCTTCAGCAAAAGTCTATTATAAGTCAAGAAACCAGAAAAATAAATCTGATCTCTTTATTTTTACAGCTAATTATCAACCCCAGACTTCACAAGGAGTATTTGACTTTTCTCAGAAATTCTGTGAAGAGATGGATAAAATTACAAATAGTAAAATTAAAATGTATATTAGTGCAGGTGCGATGGTAACTGAAAGAATAAGAGACGCGCCTATTGTCCATGTATGTGGGACAGACCAAGAGATTATTGATTCGTTCTTAAAATTTGAAAATACTACATTGATGGAGGGTGGTGTGATTGCTGGAGCAAACGGAATTTTACCCGCTTGGGCGGGACAAAAAGGATTTGCTCCTGGAGTATGCTTATTAGCAGAAACCTTACCATTACCTATGATGACATTGGACCCTCGAGCGTCTAAGGCATTGGTTGTATTATTAATGGAATATTTGGATATTGAAATGAACTTCGATGAATTAAATAAGCAGATCGAAGAAATGGAACAAATTATCGATTCTTACAAAAAGCAAGCAAATCAATTTATGAAGGGTCCTCAAGAAGATCGTAGTTCTGATTCTTATTTCCGCTAAATTTTGCTCTAAATTCTTTTTGAAATACTCCAAAAGTTAAAATTTATTTGGTTATGGATGATTTTACTTTATTAAATTAAATAACATTAAATTCGAGGAAATAAGACTAAAATGAAATTTTTCAAATTATTTACCCCATTTAAGATTGGACAAATGAGTGTTTCAAATCGAATAGTTATGCCTGCGATTAATCTTAATATGGCTAGTGATGGATATATCAGTCAACAGCTAATTGATTTTTATGTTGAGAGAGCTAAAGGTGGTGCTGGAATGCTTATTGTAGGAGGATGTTACGTAGACCTTTATGCAAAAGGGATTCCAATGATGATTTCTATTGAGAATGATGACTATTTACCAGTCTTAACCGAATTAACACAAGCAGTCCATAATGCGAGGGATGATGTAAAGGTGTGTGCTCAATTGTATCATGGTGGTGCCTATACTATGCCTTTTGTAATTGGTAAAACACCCATTGCTCCTTCGGCTGTATATAGTAAATTTAGCAAAACTACTCCAAGAGAAATGACTCTTGAAGATATTAAAACGGAACAGCAAGCATTTGTTGACGCAGGATTACGCGCTAAAAAAGCTGGTTTCGACGCCGTTGAAATTTGTGCAAATGCAGGCTATTTGATGACTCAATTTCTCTCTCCAAAAACAAACAAGAGAACCGACAAATATGGCGGTGATTTAGAAGATCGACTCAGATTCCCTTTAGAAACTTTGGAGTTAATGAAATCTAAATTAGAAGATATACCTCTTGGTTATAGGATTTCTGGAGATGATTTTGTCCCTCAAAGTAACACTTATAAAGAAAAAGCTGTAATTGCTGAAAGATTATCTGTGTATCTAGATTATCTCAATGTAACTGGAGGGTGGCATGAAACAAAAACCCCTCAGACAACAATGGATGTTCCAGAGGGGTGTTATTCATATTTAGCAGAAAATATTAAGAATCACGTTTCTATACCAGTATTTTCTTCCAATAGAATAAACACACCTGAATTGGCTGAGCAGATTTTAATGGCTGGAAAAGCCGATGCCATATGCATGGGTCGAACTTTAATCGCGGATCCCTACCTCCCTAAAAAGGCAAAGCAAGGTGAATTAAGGGATATCATGCATTGTGTCGGCTGTAATCAAGGATGTTTTGATGCCATCTTTGCTATGCAATCAGTAACATGTTTAAGAAATGCTAGAGCCGGTAAAGAAGCTAAGACTGAGCTAAAACCACTTGAGCTCAAGAAAAAAGTTATGATAATTGGAGCAGGTCCAGCAGGATTAGAAGCTTCGCGTGTTGCGGCTATGAGAGGTCATGAAGTGCATTTATATGAAACGGATGATAAAATAGGTGGACTATTAAATATAATTTGGATACCACCCGGAAGGAGTGAATTTAAGAGGATAATTGAAAACTATACTTACTGGATTCAGAAATATAATATTCATGTCCATCTGCAACAAGAAATAACAACCGACAGAGTTAAAGAATTGAATCCAGATATTGTGTTAGTGGCAACAGGTTCCACTCCAATTAAACCCCCTATTACGGGAATTGAAAGAGATAATGTATTTTGGGCAAATGATGTTTTTAGTGGTGATGCTCCAGTAGGAAAAAACAGCGTAATTATTGGTGGGGGTGCTACAGGAATAGAATTAGCAATCTACATAGCAAAATATGGTTCATTAGACGTTGATTCGTTTAATTTTCTCACACACTATAAAGCACTAGAGCCAGAAGTAGCATTGAAAATGATGCATGAAGCAAGGAACAAAG
Source organism: Promethearchaeota archaeon (assembly GCA_030615235.1). Taxonomy (GTDB): domain Archaea; phylum Asgardarchaeota; class Lokiarchaeia; order Sigyniarchaeales; family SOKP01; genus SOKP01. Next base: position 4,994 of record JAUWZR010000011.1, on the reverse strand, counting down.
TAACTGTTTTAGAGCAATTACCAAAATTAGGATCAGCATTAGGTAAGACTACTAAATGGGTTCTCTTAGATAAATGTGATTATCTTGGAGTGAAAAAACTTACCAGTGTAAAAGTAACTGAAATAGGTAAGGATTACGTATCTTACATTGATGCTAACGATAACGAACAACAAATCAACGATGTAGACTATGTTTATCATGCAGCAGGTGTTAAATCTAATGATTCTCTTTTTAAGGAGATTAAATCTTTAAAAATTCCTGTCGAAAAGCTTGGTGACGCCAAAAAACCTCAAACTGTTTTGGAAGCTATTAGTCGAGGTTATAGCCTCGGAAATCGAATATAAATTTTTTTAATCAAATATTTATTTTCATTTTACATTTTTATTATAGTAAATAATATTTCAAGTAAAGATGCAAGATTTAGATTCTATTAAAACCAGCGAAACAAACGATAAAATAAAACATCATATCTCCAGAAATCTTAAAGGATTAAATGAGCAATCACGAAATTACATTAAAGATATTGTTGTTTTGATCAATAAGGAAATCGGTATTAATAAAATCGTATCCCTTCTTCTGTTTGGTAGTCAACAAGTAGAGATGGAAAATACAATTGTTTCTGATTGTGATTTGCTTTTTATATTTAAAAATCGGGTCTCAAACCGGCATATTAAAGAAATGGAAAGGTATTTTATTGCACTAGAGATTAAGCATAATTTTAAAGAACCAACATCAAATCTAACACGCGAAATACTTAGTGTTATTCAGCATTCAACAGGAATGTTTGTAAGCCATTTTCTAACTAGGCAAAAATTTTGGGAACAAGCTAAATTTTATAAGATTTTTCGAGTAAATCGCGTTTTTTCAGCAATATTTGCTCCTCGAAATATCGTTTTAGGGAATGTAATTCAAAATAGCACGATTTTGTTTGGAGAAGATCTTAGAAATTCTATTAGACACAAAATCAAAATTTCCGTTCGCGAGATTTTTAGAAGTACAGTTATGAATCTTTTTATATCGTTTTTTGCGTTATTGATAGGGCCTATAAAAGAACTGAACTCGATAAAATATCAGTTAGAAGCAATTAAATGGTCATTAAAGGCTTCAAACTACTATTGTTACGAAGATTCAGAGTTACTAGACAAAATTACTGAGAGGTTTATTTCTTTTGAATCCCCTAAGCATCAAGCAAAAGCTCAACGTTTTTATTCAAAATTTCTCGAATTAAGAAAGAATCCTATAAACGATCTGAAATTTATGATTTTTTCCCCACTCAGAATTTTAAGGATTCATATGAAAGCGATAATCTTCAGGAAACTTATTAAAAGAAAAGTAAGGCAAAAAAGTTCTCTTCCTAAAGATCAAATAATAGATAGACATACTTTTCCATTAACTTATTAAGAAACCAAAAATAGTAAAAAAACTCTTTTAGATTCCATAAGAAAAACTAATCTTAAGAATTAAATTTATTAAAAAATTAGAATATTAGTTATTAGAACTAAATATAAATTAAAAATTAAGATTCAAGAAGATATTTATAGTAAAATGGAAAGAGATAACATTGACATAAAGGAATTATTTCTCGATATCTTGGCGATAGTTAAGTTTGAACTTCGTTTCTATAAGGATAAAGAAAGTCCTATGTTTACTCGAATAGTCAAAACAAGAGTTTTCCAACAGAAACTTCAAAAATTGAAAGATTTTGTTAATGCTTATTTTGAAATAATGTACTCAGACGATTCTCCGATAAGTCAGGCTGCTCTTCAGACGCAGTTGGATAACGTTGCTCGCATTACTAATTATTATAACGACCTCAGTGGATTCTATAAGGATCAGACACAAACTCTCATTACGAGAGATAAACTTCATAGCTTGATTGAATACAGTCACATCGAAATACTCTTTTTAGTTTTTACTAATATCTTAGACTATGAACATTATAAAAGCAGTTTAATATTCCCACAAGATAAACAGAAGGAAAAACTCTTAAAAGAATTTCTAAACAGAATTGCTAGTAGTGACATAAAAGATGTCGAGGACTTGGTCGATCTTGAACAAGCTATTGATACATTCATAGAAAGTATTGAAGCTTGATTATAACCTGATATTCCTATAACTTAAAATATTGATTTTGTAAGTCATTTGAAGAAAATAACAATTAACTCTTTTCTTGTAATTAAACCCCTCCATATATGTTTTGAACCAAACTAATTTTCAATGAAATTCCTTTTTCTCATGTGAACAAACAATCGGAAATATTATATATCCGAATTAGCATGTATTTGTTGATTTAATAACAAAGAGTTACATAATTTCGGGAGCATAAATTAATGTAACTCTTGAACTCTCACGCGGGTAAGGGGTTAAATTTAATATGGATTGTGTAGCCAATATCTTAGATTTTTATAATAGGAAATCTAAAGAGATAGAAGATGACCTATCAAACTTCAATAAACTATGGCTCAGCAAGCTCCTAATTAAAATCATGAATAACTTCAACAGAGATAAAAACAACGATGAAGAACTCCAAAGCTGTCTTATATTGCTTGTTAATTTATTTTCAAATGATAATTGTCCTGATTTTTATAACAAGAAAGGAATCAACACACATGAGTTAATAAATAGTGATAAGTTAGCTTTCTCTGAAATATTAAAATCAGAATTTCTCAATAATTAGAGATATTGGTAAATTATTTAAATTAAAATACTTTCAACTCTAACTCTTTTAATTTATCGTAATCATCAAAGATCGCATCAATTTCTTCAAGAATTCCCGTAATAATGTCTTTCGTTCTTCGATCTTGGCCGAAAGTATCTACAATTACATCATAAAGATTAACATGGTATTCATATGTCAAATCTGAGATTTTTCTTAAATCCTTTTCCATAATCCCTTTTTCTTCTAATTTCTCGAATATGCCTTCAAATTCATCTTTTAAATTATTTGTTGCTGTTAAAGCTTTCGAACATTTTTCTAAAAGTTCTTCCTCTTTATCGTACACAAATTTATCTTCGTCCGATAGCTCTGAATTGTTCAAAATGACATCTAAACGTTCATTCAGTAGATTCTTTACTCTCTCGTAGATTTTAATGGCTTTTAAGATTTTACCTCTGCTCTTAATTAAATCGTTTTTTCTTAACAGTCGAGCTTCAATTATCTTCAAATAAGCATCTTCATAAAAGATATGCAAATCTCCGAAAGTGCTAATTTCACCCTCCGCAATTTTCAAAATTATTTGTCTTAAATCTTCGTTAAGCATATCAATTTCCTTTGCTGATAAATCCTTGACATTAAGAATTTTGAATATTTGATTCGCCATAGACTTTATTGAGGTTGCTTTAATATTTAATTTGCGAGCTCTTTTCTCGATTTTTGTTATACTCCTATATTCTCCTTCTTTTTCGCAGTAATTGAGTATTATTATTGCTTCATCAAGCAACTTATTAAACTTCGATTGATCTGTTAGTATATAATATTTTGAATCTTGCACTTTTTGGGTAGCTCTGTCCATTTGTATTTCTAATTCGAAGATAAAATCGAGTAAATTTACTTGTTTCCTTTCAGAGAGAATTCTGGATTTATCATTCATATCGTTCTCTACTGATTTACCTGCTAGGAACCATAATAAAGCTGATGGTACCCAGAGAAATACAGCAAAAAACATCATGTTAAATACACTTCCAAAAAAAGATATTAATGTAAAGGAGAGCAATAAAGTTACGCCTTTCCCTACTTGTTCTGCGAGACTAAAAAAGGAGGTAGAAGTACCTTTATGCTCCGGAAGATTAACATCCATCATTACAGCGCTTTTATTTGAAACCCAACCGGTACTCAACACAGCTCCAATAAAACCAAAAATAAAATAATAAATATAATTTGGATAGAGTTGAAATATTTCAATTATTGTCATTATAACATAAGAAATAATCTCTTCTGTTGGGATTGGGACGGGATAACTTAAATTAGTAACTAATGTATTATCAATAGGTTGAATAGAAAGAAGAGTTAATAATACAAATGGAATACTGAATATCATACATGCTGTAGCTAACCGAGTCCGATTTTTTTTGTTTTTTCTAAATAGAATATCTCCAACATAAGACATAATTGCGTTTCCAAGTAAATATCCAACTCCTAATAACCCAGCAAATATAGTAGCGGTTTGAAGTCGAATTTCACTAGGCAATATGTTGAAGTAATGAGTGAAAAGCATCGAAGTCATAAAATAAACTAATAATGTGCCCGGAATAATAGCAAAAAATCCTTGTATAATAAGGTATTTGTTGGTTTTTTTTGATAAAATATGTCCTAAATCTTTTTTAGAGATTTTATAACTATAATCTAAATTCATCTCAACCATATCTAATAACTCATTCTCGCTGGCTCCACGTTGGGGTATTTTAACGAAAAATAATGTAACAACAATTCCAATGCTAATTCCAGATAGTAAAAAGAATGGAAATCTCCAACCTAATATTGGTCCTACAAATGAAGACAATCCTTGACCAACTCCATTAGATATTGAACTTAGAACTGCAAGCGTCCCAAACCAACCAGATCTCTCATCAGGTGGGATAGCATCCGAAATTATTGAGTAACCTACAGGTATAACACATCCTAACCCAATGCCACTAGCCATTCTTGAGATCAATAAAATTACGAAATTTGTGGAAAAACCTGTTAACATCATTCCGAATGTCCACGAGAACGCACCAGCGATAATTACTTTTGTTCTATCAATTCTATCAGTGTAATATCCCCAGATTAAAGCGAAAGTAGCACTAGATAACAAGAAGAAAGAATCAGGAATCGCTATTAATGCTTCTGGGATGTTAAATTCTGTTCGAATTACTCCATAACTCGGAATTAACATATTAGCGCATGCTATTGACACAAATAATAATAACATGACTAATATAATTGGAGTTAAGTCCTTTATTTTTACTCTTGTAAGTTTAAAGCGTACGATAGAAATTACCAATAAAACATTATT